>JBBQUP010000197.1:0-1587 GCA_038212305.1 Bacteroidales bacterium | reverse complement strand
TGCAAGAATAGCAGCCATTAGTGCCTTTATTAAAACTAATCCCGAATGGTTTTATATTTTGCACGAACATGTGTTCAAATACTTATTTTATGCCATGATTTTTGGTTTGTGGGTTATTTGGGAAGAGTGGATTTCAAAAAGAAATGCGCTTAAAAACAATTAAGTGATAATGTCTTAATATTCTCATATATAATGATTTATGAATGCGCATTTAATACGCTTTTGTTGGTCCGCCTCTCAAAACACGTAAACCTGCGAATGCGAGTGCCTCCATCTCATTTTCGCCGGGATAAACTACCAAATGTGCCATTGGTGAGACCATTTTTTTAATATAATTCACCACATTTTGATTGTTCGCAATTCCTCCGGTGAGAATTACCGCATCGGCTTTGCCTTCGAGTACGGCAAGCATGGCAGCTATTTCCTTACCAATATTATAAGCCATGGCGTTCAAGACTAAAGCTGCATATTCATCACCTTCTGCAATTCGATCAGCTATTTCTTTAACATCGTTGGTTCCTAAATGAGCCATAAGTCCACCTTTGCCCACTAACATACGGCCTAACTCTTCTTTGCTAAATTGTTTCTCGAAACAAGCACGAACCAGAGCACCTGCATCTATAGTTCCCGAACGTTCTGGCGAAAAAGGACCAAATCCATCTAAGGCTTGATTGGTATCAACAACTTCACCATATTTATGTGCTGCAATGGAAACTCCACCTCCTAAATGAGCAATTACCAGATTTAATTTTTCATAACTCGTACCAACTGTTTGGGCATATTTTCTACCAATAGCTTTGTGATTCAATGCATGAAAGGTAGAGCGGCGAGGGAATTGTGGCAAGCCACTGATACGAGCCACATCGCTTAACTCATCTACTGTAACCGGATCAGCAATAAATGACCTACAATTTGGAATTGAGTTTGCAATTTCGCGGGCCAATAAAGCACCAAGATTACTTACATGTTGACCGCCAACTCTCAAGTCTGCAATCATAGCATCATTTACTTCGTAAGTTCCTGATGCAAGCGGTCGCATTAGACCGCCGCGCCCCACAACTGCCGATAGCTCCTTCAAATCCACGTCATCGTCAGCTAATTTCTTTGAAATTATATTTTTTCGGAATTCATACTGGTCAAATACTTTTTCAAAACCACTAAGTTCATCTACGCTATGTCTAATTGTATGTAAATTAAGTAGTTGCTCGTCTTCGTAAATAGCAATTTTGGTGGATGTCGATCCAGGATTGATTGATAAAATCTTGTACATAATTTGTATAGTTATGATTTTTAAATGTCTTAAAGTCCTCCTTCGGGGGATTTAGGTGGCTGTTTTTACTTTTTCGTTTTGCTCGGATTCTTTGCAATATAATCCTTCCAACCTGAATAAGCTTTCTCTGAATTTGGTTTTCCCATCTGTAAAAAATGACAATAAGCAGCTGCCAGTCCATCGGTTGCATCCAATTGTGGAAGCATATTTTCCAAAGGAATATTCAGGTATCGCCTGAGCATATCAGCAACTTGTTCCTTTGATGCTCTCCCATTTCCAGTAATGGCCATTTTAATTTTCAGTGGGGCATATTCAGT
>JBBQUP010000196.1:0-1761 GCA_038212305.1 Bacteroidales bacterium | reverse complement strand
ATAACACCGATTACTTCTTTATTGTCGGAAATTTTTGATAATAGTTGTTCTTTAAAATTCATTCGGTTGGTTGTTATATTATTATATTTCAAGTTATGTGTGTTTTAAAAAAAAAGCGATTCCCTTCCACATTCCGATTATATTACCGGTTGCAGGGTATCGCTTGTAGGTATTGTTGATACTTACGCTCGCAGCACTTATACACAAAGCAACAGTTGTTATAGCCCTTTGAAATATAGTAACGCAAAATAAGTAAATATGTTTAGGCATTGTAATGAAATAAATTATACATTATTAGGTTTAATTGTGTAATTCCATTCCCCGTGAAATTCGCTTTTGTGAATTTGAATTTCTGCCAATTCTAATTCTGAAACAACAATACCTTTTTCGTAAATCGAGTCATCTATTTTTGCTTTAACAATTAATCCTTTTGATGTTGTCGTAGACGAGATTAAGTTCACTACAACTTGAAGATTTAATAGCGGTTTTGCTCTCCAATTAATGCTAATAAAAGAAAAAAGTTTATGCTCTATTTTGTTCCATTTACTTGTTCCTGGAGGATAGTGACTTACTGTTATTTCTATTCCGGTTTCGTTTGAAAATAGCTGTAACTCCCTCTTCCATAATTTACTTCTTGAACTATTGCTTCCGCCACCATCTGCAGTTATAAAAAGTTTGGTCGCCTTTTCAAACTTTTTCACCCCCATTTCATTCCACCAGCTCCTAATAGTTGCTACTGCAAAACTAGCTGTATCATAATTTACGCCAACGCTAACCCAACCTTCATTATTTGCAACATCATAAACGCCATATGGTATTGCTTTCCCTAATTCTTTATCTATAAAATCGTACACTTTTACTTGAGTTGGACTTTTGGATGGCATCCAATCTGTACCTGAATTCTTTAAATTCCCTAATACTTCTTTTTTCTTACAATCAACTGAAATCACAGGAAGATTTGAATCTAAAAACGCTGTTGAAATATTGTTAATATACTCAAATTGAGCATCTCTATCTTCGTGAGTTCCACCTTCGTCTGTTTTTCGATTGCTTTGGAGACTGTATCCTAAGTCCTTCAAAATTCCTTTTACAAGTTGATGACTTATGATATAACCTCTTTCTTTGGCAAGACCAGCTATGTTCCTTAAGCTTTTACTCGTCCATTGTAGTGTTTTCATTGGATCACCCATAGTATGAGGTGAGACAATCTCCTGGATAACTTGTTTAAGAGTAGCATCTTTGTCTATTTCCTTTTTCCGACCGCCACCTTGTCTTCTAATAAGATTTGCAGACTTGCCTTTTAAATCAACCGTCTGTTTCAAGTCTTTTAAACCTGCATTCAAAGTAACTCGTGAGACACCGCTTGTTTTAGCAACCAAACTCAGACCACCTCTACCAAAACTCAAAGCATCAGATGATAAAACTAATCGTTTTTCTTTTTCGTTTAAATGAGGTAAAAGCATGGAATACTTCTCTCGTAATAAATTTTCGTTTTGCATAAACTAATTTTTATGCAAATGTACATATTATTTTGTTACAATGCCTAATACTGTCACGAATCCCAATCAACATAACAGAATCATAAGGAGCAATTGCAGGGTCACTGAATTTAATTCTATATAATCCAGTAGCCATTTCGGTACTATCTGAATACAACGAATCTGTATTATCAACAACAATAAAGTTATTATTAGTCACAATTTTCTCAAACCGAACATTAATAGTATCGGATGATTGACCACAAGAATTTGTAACAGTCCA
>JBBQUP010000195.1:0-2070 GCA_038212305.1 Bacteroidales bacterium | reverse complement strand
AATAATATTTAAAAGTACTTTGATATTATTTAATTGTTTATTATTTTTATTTAAAATTACATTTATGGATCGACGACTGCCTTTAAAATGCCCAAGTTGCGAAAGCAATCTTTTAGTAATGCAATTGCATTGCGAAAAATGCGAAACCGAAGTGTCAGGGTTGTATTCTTTGCCACTTATATCTCAATTACATTCTGATGAATTGAAATTTATTCTAGATTTTGTAAAAGCCAGTGGAAGTTTAAAAGTTATGGCTCAAAACCTGAAATTGAGTTATCCCACTGTTCGAAATCGTTTAGATGAAATTATTGTTAACATCAAAAAACTCGATACCGATGAGAAACAGTGAATTCATAAATCCTTTTTATCGAATTGCCGGGTTTAAATCATTTAGCATTGGATTAATTGGCTTATTAGCAACATCTTACATTGCGTTTATTAGTGGAACGCATTTTAATGGATTATTATCTATTCAATTTGCAAAAGATTCTGATTATTGGGTTTTTCTGGTTGAGAATGTTGCAATTTGGTTATTTATTTCAGTTTTCATGTATTTATTGGGACTGGTTTTATCGAAATCAAAAATCAGACTAATTGATGTATTTGGAACTACACTATTATCTCGAATTCCATTAATTCTGGCTCCAGCAGTTCGATTATTTCATCCATTTATAACGTTTGGTTTTCTATCTTGGCAAATGTATTTTGTTAATGGAGTATATTTTATTTCATTGGTATGGTCTGTCGTCTTGCTCTATAATGCTTATCGAGTATCGTGTAATCTTAAAAACGAGAGGTTGGTTGTTTCCTTTTTAGTAGCGCTAATCCTAGCCGAAATTTGTGTTCGTATATTTATTTTTAAACTTATCTAAACAATTATGAAAACGCTAGTAACTATTATTATTGGGATGATGCTCTTTAGCATCACGTCTAATGCTCAAAATTTTGTTGTAGTTGATGTCAATAAAGTCGATCAAAACCGTGTAAAAATAGCTCAAGCTTTTGCAGTTAACTATTTAACTAAAGTAGAAAAGGGTGAAGAATATATTTTTTCTGATGAGGCAACAAACGAAATGAAGAATTTATTAATTGCTGATACTCAGAAAACGCTTCATCAACAAGTATTAGATCAGTTTGGGAAGTTTACCTCCTTAGCTTATTCTGAAACATGGATGCCCGAAGGATCCAGTAAATTATATGTAGTTCGGTTTAAAGGTGATTTCGATAAAAGCAACAAAAAGCTGGAAATTAGAGTCGTGCTGAATGAAACTAATAAAATTGCTGGCTTCTGGATGAAACCTTGGTTAGATATGTTGAAATAGTAAACGCAAATAGTTTATAGCATTAAAATGAAATGATTAGTATTTGTTTTCTGAAAAAACTTTCACGACCATAACATTCCAACTATGGTTGCGCTCAACAACGAAGCCAATGTGCCAGCTAAAAGTGCTCTTATTCCAAATTGGGATAGGAGCACTCGTTTTCCGGGTGCCAATGATCCTATTCCGCCAATTTGAATGCCAATAGAAGCAAAATTGGCAAATCCACATAACACGTAAGTGGCCATAATTATTGATTTCGGATCGGTAAATGCTTCTGCTGCTTTTAGTTTGGCTAAGCTAACATAGCCAATAAATTCGGTCATAATTAGTTTCTCTCCTAATACTCGCCCAACCAAATCCATGTCGGCCCAATTGACTCCTAAAAGCCACATGATGGGAGCAAAGGCGTAACCTAATATAAATTGTAGCGAAAAGGCCTGATATTGTCCATTTGTCCACAAAGCGATATGTTCATTTAGGTGAGTCCAATCACCGATTTTTAAAAACACAAAGTTTACCATGGCTATGAAAGCGATGAAAACCAATAACATGCCGGCAACATTCACCGCTAGTTTAATGCCTTCGGTGGTTCCATTTGATATGGCATCTAAAACGTTTTTACCAATTTTTTCTTTGGTAATTTCAACTTCAGCTTCAATTTTTTCGGTTTGAGGCATGAGTATTTTGGTAACAACTATTACTCCAGGTGCAGCCATGATTGAAGCAGCCAACAGATGTTTGGCATAGA
>JBBQUP010000194.1:0-2120 GCA_038212305.1 Bacteroidales bacterium | reverse complement strand
GCAGTCAGCCAATGATTAAAATACAAGTTCCCTCGTATTTGTTCACCATTTTTTGCTTTTCCAAGATTAAATGAATTAAACTTTAATGAAATTGGATTTGCAAGATTAATCAGCTGTAACCAACCTTGTTGTTTTAAATACGATAATTCTTCTGTTGTTAGTTGCGAACGCTTAATATACCTGTCGATTCCTACGCCCGAAGGATGAATGCCCCTGCTCTCATAAGGCTCATTGGGTCTGAACAAATCATAGGTATACGATAGAAAATCCAACCCAACCAAATCACGTTTTGCAATACTGCTTCCCTCAATTTCATTGAGTGAATTAGTAGATTTATCGATGTTTTTTCCGGAACACATCATTACATATGCAATACTATTTAAATTGCTAAGAAATGGTAATAACGATATAGATTTTGTTTTATAGAAAAAAATTGAATTATTTATAACGTTCGTCATCAAATACTGACCTTCAATTCCGGCTTCGGACATTCTCACCATATCCTGTGGACTTTCGCGTTTCAACCGGATTAAGTCTTCGTCTTTTACATCAAGTACACTTATTAATGATTTGAATATCGGAAAATTATTCATTTCGTTATAACTATTACCGCCATGTTTAGCAAGCACCGCACGATGAAATTCTTCATGCATCCAACCGCTCGTTAAAGGAATTGGTAGATATGACAAGAAATCAACCATATATGCTGAAAACTTATATAAACGTTTTGTAGCGGGATGTTTGGTCATTAGCCGGTAAATGCCCTCACGTGTCAGGCTATTGACAGAAGTGGCTATATTTAATGATTGTGACATTGACGGATTACTAATCAAGCCATTTACACCCGAAATTTCCATACTCTTGTTTGAGAATGGAAAGTCTGCAACAGTATAATCCAATATAATTGGGCAACGGATGACATGGTTTGAATTAGATTCTGCATTTGGTAAAACGGCTGTTATTGTGTCATTCTTAAAGCTTGCTTCTCGTATTTTTCGTTTCTCGTATTTTTCAACGCTTTTCAGAATATAATTTTTCTGTTGATTATTCTTCTTTTGAATTTCATCAGCCGAAAGAGAAACCGGCTCTTTGGAAATTATTTTTTGTTTCAGAAAATTATAATCGTCCGAATTCTTAGGTACTAATTTAAGTTTTGCCCAACTGTTGTAAATACCTATGCTATATTTTGCCTCAATAATATAGGTTTCGCCGGGCATTAAATCTACTTCTAAAAAGGTTTTGTTATCAGCAGCCGTCCAAAAAAGCTGTTTCCCTGCATTACACTCTAACTTTAGATACTGAAATACTTTTAATCTGCCAATAAACGAATCATTATTGTAAAAATCAAATTTAGTTAAGGCGTTTAGTTCGCTTAAAAAATTATTTCGAACAATATATACAGTTGCTTTGTTTGTTGATACTTCTACCGAATCTTGAGCGAATAAAGATGGGATACTTAACGCAAATACAACGCATAATACAAAATATATTTTCATAAAAATTGGATGTTATAAATTACAACTGATATACTATCAATGCCAATAAAAAAGCTATTCAAACATCATATTTACATATTAAATGCGCGATAGATGTTTCTAGCTCAATCATTACCATTAATAGTATAATTTACTTTCTATGAATTATAGCCTATTGATTGGCTTGACTGCTGGCAATAATACCTATAAAAGCACCCACTAGAACACCAGCAGGTTTTAATGTCGCTGCTAAACCAGCCGCTGAACTTGCAAGAACCCACAACCAATTAACTTTTCCGCCATCAACTGCGTTCATTTCTTTTTCGTTCATTTCCTGAACACCAAAATCATTTAAATCTAAGTTTTTCAATTTTTTTTAACGAATTAAATTGTAAAAAATTGTTTACCACAACTTAAAGCTTGTGGCATGACTCTTTGTACTCGGCCAAATACGAGTACAAAGATAAATTCCTTCCGTCCAATAATCTGGACGGAACAAAAAAGGTGTGATTTCCTCCGTTAATTTTCATTAATTCCTTAGTGTCTTCAAATAATTCTACTTTAAATGCAATGGTTAGCTCTACCTCTCTTTCGTAAATAAAAGTCTCATATTTACGAGAATAACGTATTGGTATATTAAATGAG
>JBBQUP010000193.1:0-2173 GCA_038212305.1 Bacteroidales bacterium | reverse complement strand
CTTATTTCAAACAAGGCATTTACGCTTTCGACTGGAACAATGGAAATACTACCCCCGATGCTTATAATGCTGTTGCTTATTATGATGAAGTTAAGTTATACCAAGGTTCTACTACCTATGATAATATGAAGCCACGGCGTGACACTCCAGCACCAGATCCTATTGCACCTACTGCTCCAAGTGCTTTAGTTTCAAGCAATGTTTCTGATAATAGTTTCTCCTTAACATGGACTGCAGGAACTGATAATGTTGGTGTTACAGGATATGAAGTCTATTTGAATGGTGTTTATAAAGCAACTCTAACAGGAATAACTGGTATTGTTAATGGATTAACCCCATCTACAACTTATGAAGTAACTTTAGTATCAAAAGATGCGGCAGGCAATTCATCTCCAGTTAGTTCATCTATTTCTGTTACTACAGCTGTGGGTTGCGGTGCTGCTATTCCTTGGACATCATTCCCTATTGCCACGCAAGGTAGTACTTTTACTGCCGAATTCGATGCCACTCCTGGTAGTTCCAACATGGATGGTCTTGTTGGCTTTTCAACAAGTATTCCTTCTGCTTCTCTCTATTCTTTAATTGCTTGTGGTGTTCAGTTTAAAACAAATATTTACGCTCGTAATGCGGGTGCGTATGCAGCTGAAAATGTACTTGCTTCTACTGCTGGTACAAAATACCATGTTCGAATGGTAATTAATGTTACTACACGAAAATATGATGTTTTTGTTACCCCTCAAGGTGGTGCTGAAGTCGTAATTGGAACAAATTACTCTTTCAGAACAGAACAGGCGAGTGTTACTTCATTAAATTATTGTTCAATTATTACACAAACTTGCGATTTAAAACTCGAAAACTTGGTTGTAGCCGGAACACCTATTAGTACAGGAATTTCGCATAACAATTTGACAGATATTCACCATACTATTCGGTTATATCCTAATCCATTGGCTCAAAATGGTGAATTAACCATTGACTTTGGTGCCAAATTGGAAAAAGCAAATGTTGAAATTGTAGACATCAACGGCAAATTGTTTTACAATCGTTCAATCGAAAATGCATCGAAAATGGACTTAATTACTAATGGTGTTCTTAATAAAGGATTCTATATTGTTAAGGTTAGCGATGGTCAAAATAGTATTAATCAAAAGTTAATTGTAAAATAATTAACATTGAAGCATATACTCAATTGATTTAGCTTTTCGGGAATTTAAACGAATTCATTTTTTATTTTGTCAAAGCAAAATTTTCAACCATCCGTCAGCAGACGGACGGTTGAAAATTTCAATGCAGATAAAGCGAATTATGGCGATAAGAAAAAGCAGAGTGAAACTTGTTTCGACGATGCTGAAAGTAGCCATAAAATTAAAGCAGTAAGACGGGTTTTTACTATGTGCGTGCTGTTCGGGCTTTTTAAAAATTTATTAATTTAACTATTTAGCTATTAGCTATTTGTGATTTATTTTTAAAAATATGGATTAAGATTTTCTGCCAATTCTTCGAAGAGAAAACTACGGACGTAAATCTAATCATGTATTTTTATACGCTGCATGTATATACGACCTGTGTTATAAGCAAAAGAATCAGTAATTAAAATAATTAACAGACAATGATTTTAAATCAATTTGTATTTACTTTTTTATAATATATTAACAAAAATCTACTACATGAAATTTTTTTTTACTAGCTTGTTATTAAGCTTTTTTGTATTAGGCACTTTGAGTGCACAGTTTGTACATCCTGGTATTACGAGCTCTCGTGAAGAACTAGACAAGATGAAACAACAAGTCGCCGATGGCTCCGATGCTGCTCGTACTTTGGGTTGGAATAAGTTAAAGAGTGCATCTTGCTCGAGTCTTTCTTATTCTCCTAATTTTAGAACAACAGTTTATGCCGATAATGAAAGTAGTGGTAACTTTGGTTTAGATGCTTTGGCTGCCTACTCACATGCATTGCAATGGTATATTACAGGAAACCAAGCAAATGCAGATAAAGCTATTTCTATATTGAATGGATATTCCAGTATATTAACTTCCATTGTAACTTCCTCAGCGAGTGCTAATGGCAATCAAGAAGTTCCGGTTGCTGGATGGGCAGGTGCTACATTTTGCGAAGCTGCCGAAATTATCAGGTATTCGAATGCAGGTTGGTCAGCAGCTGATATTACTAAATT
>JBBQUP010000192.1:0-2394 GCA_038212305.1 Bacteroidales bacterium | reverse complement strand
ACAGAGATTATGTATGGGAAAATATAAATTCAGCCATAACTAAAAATGAAAGCTATACGCTAACCTATCGCATGACTCATATAGATGGTACTATAATATGGGTGTGGGAGCAAGGTGTGGGATTGTCTAATTCAGAAGGACAAATCACTACTCTTGAAGGATTTATACTAGATATTACTCAAAAAAAACTAAGCGAAGATGAGCTTTCGAAAAAAAACGAAGAATTAATCAAAGCCAAAGAGGTGGCCGAAGAAAACGACAAGCTTAAATCGGCATTCTTAGCTAACATGAGTCATGAAATCAGAACTCCAATGAATGCCATAATAGGATTTTCGCAATTGCTCTTAGAACCAGGTATTATTGAAGAGAAACAAAAACTTTTTTTAAAACTTATTAATACGAGTGGAAATCAACTTCTCTCAATTATTAACGATATTGTTGATATATCAAAAATTGAAGCTAACCAAATAGTTATTCATCCAGAATTAATTAGTTTAAAATTATTATGCACTGAACTTTACCAATTGTTTCTATTACAAGCCGAACGAAAAAACATTTTTTTAAACTGCCCTAATCTCGATTCTATTGATGATTGCATTATTGAAAGTGATGAAACAAGATTAAAACAGATACTTCTCAATTTAATTAACAATGCTCTTAAATTTACTAAAAAAGGATCTGTAGAATTTGGGTACAACCTTAAAGAGAATTTGATTGAGTTTTATTGCAACGACACCGGAATAGGCATTATTCCTGAGAAACATCATAAAATATTTGAACGCTTTTGGCAAGCCGAAACAAATTTAGCTCAGCAATTTGGAGGCACAGGACTTGGGTTAGCCATTGCAAAAGGATTAGTAAACCTTATGAATGGCGAAATTTGGTTCACATCGGAACCCCAAGTCGGGACAAAGTTTATATTCACATTGCCAATTATTGAATCGAAAAGCAAATCGATTTCAAATCCGGCAGATATAAAACTCGAAAATTCGCAATTGAACTTTGAAAACTATTCCCTTTTAATCGCAGAAGACGACTCCGTAAACTTTATGTTTTTAGAAGAACTCCTTAGCCCTACCGGCGTGAAAATAATCCATGCAAAAAATGGGCAGGAAGCTGTTTCCTTCGCAACAGAATCAACCTCCATTGATTTAATTTTAATGGACATGAAAATGCCTATCATGGATGGATATGAAGCAACGAGACAGATTAAAGAAATTCACCCTGAAATACCTATTATTGCTCAAACGGCATATGCCTTTGCCGATGAAAAAGAGCGCATCCTATCCTTATGTAATGATTACATAGGCAAACCTATTAACGGCACAAAACTTTTAACACTTCTGAAAAAACACTTTACAACAAAATAATGTTTTAGTTATAAATAGTGTCATTCGAAAATAATCGACTATTTGGTTTGTTTGTTGAATTTAAGCACCCATACCGCATTTATCATGACTAAAATAACCAACACTAATACCGAGTCAAATTCGTTTATAGAATTTGAACAAACCTACAACACTGATATTTTTAATAAGTTAGCAATTGAAGTGTTTGTATCCGATGTAAATCGTCGTTTTCTAAATGTCAACAACACTTTTTGTCATATATTAGGCTACACCAGAGATGAAATTCTTAAAATGACATTTAAAGACATTACTCATCCTGATGATCTAGATGAAGATATTAAACACTTAAATCTTTTGTTAGGTGGATATATTAATAGTTATCGAATTGAGAAAAGATACAATGATGCTGCACAAAACATTGTTTGGATTGACTTAAGTGTTTAATCAATAAATAACTCAAAAGGAATTCCGACCCTAATTCTGGGAACTGTTCAAAATATCAATAAACTAAAACAGACCGAAGAAATATTGGTAAAAAACGAAGAAAAGTATCGATTTTTAATTGAGGGTCAGAGCGACTTAATCATTAAAGTTGACCTAGATGGAAAATTTCTATTTGCCAATCAGCCCTATTGCGATTTATTTGGAAGAACCGAATCGGAATTACTGGGAAAAACCTTCTCTCCGCTTGTGCATGAGGATGATCAGTTACAAACAATTGAGGTGATGGAGAAATTATTTAAACCTCCCTATCAAATATATTTAGAGCATCGATTACTTACTAACATTGGTTGGCGTTGGGTTGCATGGAATAACCAAGCTATATTAAACGATGAAAATGAAGTTTTGGCAATAATTAGGAATGGGCGCGATATATCCTTTAAAAAAAACAGCGAAATTGAACTAAATAAAGCCCGTCAAAACTGGAAAAACATTTTCCAATCCATAGGCCATCCAACCATGATATTAAATAAGTTTCACAAAGTAATTGAGGTAAATGATGCACTAATAAAACTAACTGGCAAAACTGAAGATGAACTAAAAA
>JBBQUP010000191.1:0-2642 GCA_038212305.1 Bacteroidales bacterium | reverse complement strand
AAAAATAGCTGATACCGGTGTTAACCACACCTTTGAAGCATCCAGCGAACTAATCGACCTAAAAATAGGCTACGGAACGCAAAACTTCAAGTTCGAGCCAGCCATGTCGCTCACCGATTGCGAAAAAGCCATTCGAAATGGTGCTAAACTGGTTGAAACCATCCACTTATCAGGCACCAACATTATTGGTTTTGGGGAGATGGGCATTGGCAACACAACCGCAGCAGCAGCACTATTCTGTAAATACACCAACACATCTGTTCAGGAAGCTGTTGGTATGGGAACAGGCCTTTCGTCGGAGGGCGTTACGCATAAAATAATGGTTATCAGCGAAGCCATTCAACACCACCACAATGCTCAATCGCCGCTTGATATATTAGCCACCTTTGGAGGATTTGAGATAGCCACCATGGCAGGTGCAATGCTTAAGGCAGCCGAATTAAAAATGGTTATTCTAATCGATGGATTCATTGCCACATCGGCCTTATTGGCAGCTCATGCAATAAATAGCGACGTACTCGATTATTGCATAGCCTCACACCTATCGAACGAAAATGGTCACAAAAAGATGCTGCAAACCCTAGGATTATCGCCAGTTTTAAAACTCGATTTACGGTTAGGTGAAGGCACAGGAGCCGCAATAGCCTATCCCCTAATTGAATCAGCTGTTCGGTTTATGAACGAAATGAGCAGTTTCGAAACTGCGGGTGTTACCACGAGTGCTCAAGCAGAAACTATCGCATAACCTCATTGTCATTCTGAGCGTAGCGAAGAATCTTGCATTTTTCTTTGGTAATTTAAGATTCTTCGCTACGCTCAGAATGACAAACCAAAAATAAATAATCTACCATGCTCCAATTCTTAAAAAAACAAGTCAACCTATTGTTAACTGCCATCATGTTTTTCACACGCATACCAGTAAAAGCTCCTTACAATCAGGAACTTTTAAACAAATGCAACCGATATTTTCCTATAGTTGGTTTATTAGTTGGAGGATTTGGAGCATTCGCATTTTATCTATCATCATTTCTTTTTCCTGTTCAAGTATCTGTTGTCATCTCCATGATTTCAACCATTTGGCTAACAGGTGCTTTTCACGAAGATGGTTTATGCGATGTGTGCGATGCGCTGGGTGGCGGTTGGACAAAAGAGAAGATTCTCGACATCATGAAAGACTCCCGCGTTGGAGCGTATGGAGCAATTGGTATTATACTCACTTTATTGCTAAAATTCAGCATACTAAGTAGTCTTCCAGAAGCACTCATTCCTATCTCCATTATTGTTGGTCATATTATTAGTCGTAGTGTAGCCGTAACAACCATGGCATCACTTATATATGTTCGTGAAGATGAGCTATCAAAATCGAAACCTATCACCAAAAACATTCAAACCAAAGATTGGATAATAGCCTTAACAACAGGAGTTTTATCGATACTACTTTTTCAAGACATTATCTTTTTTATCCTAATACCAGTTTTATTTGTAGTTAAAATTGCATTGGAACGATGGTTTAAAAAATGGATAGGCGGATACACTGGCGACTGCCTTGGAACGGTACAGCAAGTATCCGAAATAGTTACGCTGTTAACAATTCTTGCAATACTTAATACTTCAAAGGAAATTATATCGTGTTTAAATTAGAAGCTGTTTAAATTTTATTTTCTAGTTCCTTTAGGAACAAAACATGGGTAGAATTAATGTTAAACTTGTCAAAATCTTGTCCCGAAAGGGACAAAACAATTGTGGATTATCAAATTTTACTACCCATATCATTTCCCTAATTGGAAATTAAACAGATACTTAGTGGCTATTGAAAAGTCTTATTTCATTCAATCACAATTAAATAACTTAATTTTCACAGTTGCAAAATGCAATAAAAAAAAAGAAAATATTACATAATGCATTGACTTAATAAATTTTAATTCCCCGTCAGGGGATAAATATCAATAGATAATTAATGCTGCGATAATTTGTTCCCCAAAGGGGATTAATCTAAATTCATGAAAGTTAATGCCCTACGGGCAAAATAATTAATCATCCTTGATTACCTATTGATATTAATTCCCGATGGGAAAAATAAAAGATAAAGCGGCTTAAGTTTTTCAGCAGACCCTAGCTAGCTAATAAACTCATAAACAGCACAAACATAAAATATTAAATAGGTCTGAGACCTTAATTCTACACTATTATAAGATGTATCCAAAAACAATTTTCGTTGTAAGACACACCACACCATTGGTAGAACAAGGCATTTGTTATGGACAAACCGACTTATTGCTTGCCGATTCCTTTCAACAAGAAACCAACATTATAAAATCGAAACTAAACGGTTTTCAGCCTGAGTTTATCATTTCGAGTCATTTACAACGATGCTCGCAGCTTGCCAACAACCTCTTTAAAAACGAAGTTATTAAAACCGATGCGCGATTATCAGAACTTAACTTCGGCGATTGGGAGATGATACCATGGAATTTAATCGACACAGCGCAGATGAACAATTGGAGTTCTGATTTCTATCATCAATCACCTCCCAACGGAGAGTCGTTCGAAAACCTAAACAATAGAACACTTGATGCATGGCATCATTACATTACAAAGAATAACTCAAATAAAATAGCAGTGGTAACTCACTCTGGAAACAT
>JBBQUP010000190.1:0-2659 GCA_038212305.1 Bacteroidales bacterium | reverse complement strand
GCTTAATAACAATCTGGCCCTTTTCCAAGATTAAATCAACAGTATCCTCGATACTATATTTATCAATCAAAGTCTTACTGAGTCGAATTCCCCGCGAGTTACCAATCTTTATTACTGAAACTTCCATAATCCATTTTTTTAATATGTAATTACAAAGTTATTACACAATTCAGATTTTCCAAATTAAGGCTAACAGTTTTATATGTGCTAATTATTCAATAATTGAATCGCTATATATGCCATCGTTCCCATCGAAGTGACAAGAGCCTCTTCGTTTAAATTAAAAATAGGCGTGTGCAACGAACCTGTTACACCGTTTTCTTGCTTTACTCCAAAACGATAAAAAGTACACGGAAATTTTTGAGTGTAATACCCAAAATCTTCAGCTGTCATACGCGTTTCCATGGCAATAACTTTATCGCTACCTAAATATTCTTGAGCAAATTTAGAGGCATTAGCTGTAATGGTTTCGTTATTATATACCATTGGATAGCCGTCGTTAATGATCACATCGCAGCTCGCACCCATGCTTTGGGCTATGGATTGAGCAATTTCAGCGATTTTGAGTTTAATTTTGGCTCTCCACTCTTCGTTCATTGTCCGTAAGGTTCCTGCTATTTCAACTTTCTCAGGAATTATATTCGTTGCACCATTGGCGATTATTTTACCAAACGAGAGAACTGTTGGAATGGTTGCGGGTACAAATCGGCTGACAATTTGTTGTAACGATACAATAATGTGCGATGCCGTTAAAACAGTATCTGCTGTTGTATGAGGCATAGCAGCATGTCCACCTTTTCCTGAGATTGTTATATACACTTCGTCGCCCGATGCCATGTAGATACCCTCTTTAAAACCTACGCATCCTGTTTCCATTTCGGGCAAAACGTGCTGGCCAATAATAATTTCGGGCTTAGGATCGTTTAGTGCACCTTCTTCAATTAAAAGTTTGGCACCGCCGGGGAATGTTTCTTCACCTGGTTGGAAAATTAATAAAACCGTTCCCGACCATTGATCTTTTAGTTCGGTTAAGATTTTTGCAGTACCCAATAGCGATGCCGAGTGAGCATCGTGACCACAAGCATGCATCACATTTTCGTTTTTCGAAGAAAATGTGACTGATGTTTTTTCATTAATTGGAAGTGCATCCATATCTGCACGAAGTGCTATAACTTTACCTTTTGATTTTCCATTAATTGTAGCAACAATTCCTGTACCGCCTGCATATCCACTTTTATAAGGTATGCCGAACTCTTTTAGTTTTGAGCAAATAAATTGAGACGTGTGGTGTTCCTGAAATGATAGTTCGGGATGTTGATGCAAATATTGGCGAATTTGTTTTATTTCATCAAAATAAGCATTGGAGAGATTCCCAATTGTATTCTTAAAGTCGAGTGATTGCATGATGGATTTAATAATGAGTCCAATTTTTTGTAAAGATAATCGATTGTTTTAGATTGAAAAGTAAGTAAATGCGGCAAGATTTTTGTTGAAGACCGCTTTTGTAATCTTTTTTAGGATTGGTTTATTTAAGGCAAGAAACTTAAATGTTGGATTTAATAAGGAAAATATTTGTTAGTTTTGTTTTAAATAGCAGCCGTTCATTAATCATTAAATATTATTGAAATCATTTAATTATGAAAAAAATTGCTTTAGTTATTAGTCTCGCACTAATTGTTCCTTTTGCTGTGTTTTCGCAACATGCTAAGCCTTCAGCCTCTTTTAAAACTGAGACTTATGATTTTGGAGACATTAAAGAAGATGCAGGAAAAGTTAGTTACTCGTTTGAGTTTACCAATACAGGAGGCCAACCTTTGGTAGTTCATAATGCTACTGCATCGTGTGGATGTACATCACCTGAATGGACAAAAACACCAGTTCCTCCAGGAGGAAAAGGATTTGTTAAAGCTACATTTGATCCTGCTAATCGGCCAGGTAATTTTAATAAAACAGTAACAGTTTCATCCAACAGCGAAAATCCTTCAATAATTCTAAGAATAACAGGAAAAGTGAATCCTAAATCATTGACTGTTGAAGATGAATATCCACGAGTGATGGGAGGTTTACGTCTAAAAGCTGGACATATTGCTTTTACTCGTGTTACGCCTGGAAGTTCGAAAGTTGAAACGCTTGAATTCTTAAATTCTTCAGAAAAGCCAATTAAGGTATCATTCGATAATGTGCCTGCGCATGTTACCATAATGGTTAAACCAGAAGTGGTGCAACCAGGTAAAAAAAGTGTTATTACCGCAACTTTTGATGCCGCCAAGAAAGAGGATTGGGGTTTTGTTGTTGATCAAGTATTTATTGTTCTTGATGGAGATAAAAATTTTGAAAATCGCATCAGTTTGAGTGCTACAATTGAAGAAGATTTTGGCAGTTATACACCTGCTCAAATGGCCTCGGCTCCTAAGGTGGCATTTCCTGATCGCACATTTGATTTCGGGACTATCAAGCAAGGAGATCAAATTACACATGCTTATGTGATTAAAAATGAAGGTAAAAGCGATTTGATTATTCGTAAAGTAAAAGCATCATGTGGATGTACTGCAACTCAACCAAAGAAAATGGTTTTAGCACCTGGGGAGTCTTCGGAGATAGGCACAGTATTCAATTCAGCACACAAATCTGGAATGCAAAACAATTCGGTAACTGTGAT
>JBBQUP010000189.1:0-2664 GCA_038212305.1 Bacteroidales bacterium | reverse complement strand
TTGCCAGATAAATCCAAACTTAAGCTTAGTTTTTCAGCAGACCCTGTATAATTATCAAACAATTTTTTGCGTTCCACTAATTCTTTTGTAATTTTGTCAAAGATTGAAAGTGTAAATTTAATTCTTCCTATTTATGTTCAGAACTATCGTCAATATTGAGCCTTCCGCTTCTCAGATTCATTATCAAGATGGCATAATGACGTTGGGTTCTTGTTTTTCTGAGAATATCGGTCGTAAATTGCAGAATGCTTATTTTGATGTTGATATCAATCCGTTTGGGGTGCTTTTCAATCCTGTTTCTGTTGCCAAGAGTATTCAACTTATACTTGATAATAAACGCTTTACTAAGGATGATTTATTCCATCAGGGATCATTATATTACAGTTTTGCACACAGTAGCTTGTTTTCGGGAAATAATTCTGAAGAAGTGCTTGCAAGGATAAATCAACGGATGGAGATGGCAGTGGGTAATTTTCAAAAGGCTCGTTTTCTGCTTATTACTTTGGGTACGGCTTGGGTATATGAGGTCGAGGGCGAAGTGGTTTCTAATTGTCATAAACTGCCATCGGTCACTTTTCAACGTCGCCGATTAACGGTGAACGAGATTGTGAAGGATTATGAGGAATTGATAGAAAGACTAAAAACTCAATTTCCTGAATTGCAACTTGTTTTTACAGTAAGTCCTATCCGCCATTGGAAAGATGGTGCGCACGAAAATAACCTGAGCAAGTCCATTCTACATTTAGCAGTGGATGAATTACAGCAATTATTCTCTTATGTGAGTTATTTTCCCGCTTACGAAATTCAATTAGACGAATTACGCGATTATCGGTTTTTCAGTTCGGATATGTTTCATCCGTCCGTAATCATATAACTTTTTGTATTTTAAGTTTGTATATTTTCCCATCTTTTTTATCTTCTTCTTCAGAACTATGTATAAACCGGTATGGGAAGTAACTTCCCCCAATCCAATATTTTTTGATAAAACCTGTTGTAAAAACATAATCTGACTTTTGAGAGTTTCGTTATACTCATCGCATTTTTTAATCCGATCTTCATAACTTTCCTTAAGCTTTTCTATTAATTTATTTATATCTTTATCCCTTTTGTTAGAATTTTCGTTCAAATCAAAACTATTTGATTCGTTCATATTTTCTTCTTCGATTAACTCATAATAGTTGATTATATAATGTTTTAATATTTTTATCATCACATCAAACCTTAATGAACCAGCAGCATATCCTTGACGAAAACCAGTACGTGACATACCTGATATTTCTGCCATTTCATCTAATTTAATTTTCTTTAATTTGGTGATTTCCTTTAGTTTATCTAACCACATAATAAATATTTTTATTTAGAACTGTTCTAAATTTCATATTTTTAACATATTATCGTACACAAATGTACGAAATAACGTTTTTTCGTACTATATTTGCACTCACATTTATTGCACAAAGATAACACATTTTTTGCACAATTAACACACTTAAAATAATATAATAGTATGAATGAACTAAAAGACCTTATTGAACAATACAAAAATTCAGATTTTCGCCCCGAAGATTGGAGGGAGAAAATAGCTGAAATCACGGGTTTTTCGGAAAGTGCTGTTGAAAAAGTTTTTTACGGCAGCAGGTTTAATAAAAAAATTGCAATCGAAATTATTCGATTCTATTCTGAAGAGAGAAAAAAATTATTAGCTGAAATTGAGGAGGCCAGAAAATGAATATTTTGGGCATTACAAACGGAGAATGTGAACATTTCGTAAAGGATAATCAATTAATTACTATTTGCAACGGCAAGATTTATTATGATCTGGAAATGCCGAAACTTATTTTTGATTTACGAAAAAAAGAACTAAGAAACGATATAGATGCACAGCAATCATTATATCGTATGGAAGTTACTGAATTGAATGAGATGATACTGCAGTTTTGCAAATGCAGATATGGAGGATATGATGATACAGCGGATACTATTATACATAAAAAATCTACTCCAGATTATTGGAACTGCGGAAAGCGTGGAGTTTGTAAAAAAGAATTTTGCTTATGCAGACCTGTAATAACAGAAAACGGGCAGCTTAGCCGAAAAGAAATTGAAGTTATTAAACTAATTGCTCAGGATTTGGCAGATAAACAAATTGCTGAAATCTTACAAGTTGGTGAAAACACTATACATACACACAGATACCATATTACAAAAAAAATTGGCTGCTCCTCTAAGAATGGGATTGTAGCTTTTGCTTACGAAAAAGGAATTATAAACAAATAAATATCAATAAAATGAAAAACGAAATTTTAAAAAAAATAAATGACATAAGAATTGAAGCTGAAAGGAAGCTTCAAGATTATTTTAATGAGGATATTAATATGATAGCATTAGATATTTCTATTAATATAGAAATTAGAGATGTCCCTGTTGATGTAATGCCAGAAAAATCGGAAGAACGCAATTTAACTAACGATGAAGATGCATACCTTGCCTATTCAATAGGCAAAAATAGATTATATAGCGAAATATTTAAAATTAAAAAATAAAATTATGAATAACAATAATTTAAACTTAGAATTTTACTCAAGCACACCGGCATGGATGCCGATATTGCTTATAGCACTTACTGTAGTGCTTTTAATTAGTATTATTTCATTAGCTAAGGAT
>JBBQUP010000188.1:0-2687 GCA_038212305.1 Bacteroidales bacterium | reverse complement strand
GAAATTGATTTAGATATTATTAAGTGGAATGGATCTGTTGTGGATAGTGATTATTATTCTCGCACATTTCTTCAAGAGCTTGAAAAAACCATTGCTGAATAATTTTGAGTATATCGATGCAAATGCTACTTTAGATTTTATTTTATCTAGCGTAATTTCATTAATACTTATTGTTCATGTGGCATTTAAAAGGGAGTATACGATTTGTTTTAATTTTTTTGATTGGATTTGTTTCTAGTTCTAAATTATCAGCAAATGATTCTATAAAAACCAAAGTTAAGGAGATTAGAACCCTATTATTTGTTGATACAAAAAAATGCCAGACACTTACTAATGAGTTGTTAAGTTCTAAAAACATTGATTTTAGGCCGCAGGATATAGCCCAATTGCATTCGTTGGTTGGCTTAAGTTATATGCTTCAAGGAAATGTTCCTAAGGTTTTAAAACATTACAAATTGGCTTATGATTTTTATGATTCGTTGCATTCTGAATTAAAAATCGAAAAGCTTGCAAATAGCTATTATTCGGTAAATCAGGCCAAAATCACACACAATAAATTAGTTCTCCAATTAAAGAAAGCTTCTGACGAAGGCGATTCAATATCAACCATTAAATTGCATATTAAACTTGGTGAATTGTTCGATTCGGTGTGGGATTTCGATAATGCGGTCAAAAACTACTGGGAAGCATTGGATGGGTTAAACAAAATTAGTCGGAAAAATTGCGAAATAGCATGGTATAACGATAATCTGGCACTTGTTTTAACCAATTTTGGGAATCTTTATTATTCGGTCGAAAATTATTCTGAAGCCTCTTTCTTTTTCTATCAATTAATTGATCTTTATCAATCTACTGATAATGTTTCGGGATTGTCAGTAGCATATAATCGTATAGCAGGATGTTTATATTTTCAGAATAATTTAGAAGGTGCTGAACGCTTTTATCGTAAATCGTTTGATGTTCAGGAAAAGTTAAAAGATAAATTTGGACTAGCCATGAGCTTGCTTAATTTAGGTAAGTTACAATCCGAGAAAGGCAATATTGCTCAGGCGATTCGTATGCACAAACAAAGTGTTGAATACGCTAAAATCATTGGTTCTGAAGATTTAATGATTGATAATTTCCGGGAGTTATCGAATTTATATGCTCGGCAAAAACTATTTAAGGAAGCATTTGACTATCAATCAGAATACATTTATAAATCTGAGAAAGTAAACGAAAGTGATGACTTTAATAAATTTGTAAAAACCATTTCAACAGGTGAGCTTGCAAGAAAACAGCAGGAGAATGCCATCCTAATAGCTAAAAATGAAAATTATAAACTTCAATATGCAAACGAGCGATTAATTGTTTGGAGAGTAATTTATGGCTCTTTTTTGCTTATCTTACTCCTTCTATCGTATTACACCATAAGTCGTTATCTTAGAAATAAGAAAGAAAACGAATGGTTAGAGGAACAAATTAAGCGCGAGGTTAAAAAACAGCGCGAACAGCAGAAAATTATTTTCCATCAAGCCAGCCTTACCTCATTGGGTCAAATGGCTGCAGGAATAGCTCATGAACTCAATCAGCCATTGCAAAATATAAGTTTGGCTGCTGAAACAGGTATTTTCCAGCTTAATCAGCCCAATTGTGATGTAAGTGAAGTAAAGGATTGTTTAGTTGATGTTGTTTCAGAAGTATTTCGTGCCAAACAAATTGTTGATCACGTACGAGTATTTTCGGGCGGACAAAAAGATGAGATCAATGAATGGTTTGATTTAAATGATCCTGTGAAAAATGCTTGCGGCTTAATTCGTCGCCAAATTGAAAAAGAATTGATTATTTTAGATGTGGAATATTGCGATAATATGCCTGATATAAAAGGAAATCCATATAAAATTGAGCAAGTTGTGTACAATTTAATATCTAATTCCAGGGATGCCATTCTTATTGATGAAACAAAATTGAACTCAACAAACAATAAAATTACGGTGCAAACCAAGTATGTAAATCACGAAGTTATAGTAACGGTTTGCGATAACGGATGTGGCATCGATGAAAAAGATTTAACACATATTTTTCTGCCATTTTTCACATCAAAAAAAATTGGTAAAGGAACAGGACTAGGTCTTTCTCTTTCGTTGTCGTTTGTAAAAGAAATGGAAGGGCATATAAATGTTGAATCAGATAAAGAAGTTGGCACTAGTTTTTCAGTTATATTTCCTGTTATCAAGTAGTTTAAATTGTTTGATTTTGTCATAACAGATTATTTGCTAATGTCTAGAAAAATAAAAATTCTAATTATTGATGATGAGGATAAAATAACCTCGCGGCTTAAATCTCATTTTGAGAAGCAAAATTATGAAGTGGAGACTGCAAACACCGTTAACGAGTCGTTTGTTATTTTAAGCACTTTTCTCCCCGAGTTGGTTTTGCTCGATGTAATGCTTCCCGGCATGAGCGGCATGGATGTTTTAAAAACCATAAAAGCTCAATATCCTTCAATGGAAGTTATTTTAATGAGTGGATATGGCGACATGGATATGGTTATTCAATCGATGCGGCAGGGAGCTTGTGATTTTATTCGCAAGCCTTTTCAGGTTATGGATGTTCAACTGGCTGTTGAACGAACCACTAAGTTTATCGAGGTTCAATCGAAACTCAATAAGTCCGAAAGTCAACGAGCGCTCATTTCGCGAGATCTT
>JBBQUP010000187.1:0-2728 GCA_038212305.1 Bacteroidales bacterium | reverse complement strand
TTGCGAAAAATGCGAAATTGGAGTTGCCATTGAACGTTGTTTAAGCAATAAAAATGAGTCAGTAAACGGTAAAGGATCCATCACTATCGACATAAATCATATATCACAAAATGTAGATGTTGACTTTACTAGTACTTATTTTCCCTGTGAAGAACGTAATGATTTAGTTTTAATTACTATAATACTAAACTACAATACAGCTGAAATAAAACCTAGAACTATCGAAATTGAATCAAACCCTTTTGCTCCTCAATCAGATGCAATAGGCTTATTGGGATTCGACAATAACGGAGTTATTGTATTTGCAAACCAAGGATTAACACGAATATTAGGGTATCAACATCATGAAATTGTAGGTATTAAAATTAATAACCACCCTTTTTCAAAACTATTAGGCCCCGATTTCAATTATCTTATTCAACCATCATTAAATTTCAGTCCATTAAATGGTGCATTTGTTAAAAACGATGGAACTACAATAACGCTAGATTTTACAATAGAAAAAACAAATACTTGTCAGGAAAATTGCTTATGCACCGTTTTATGGTTTCGCGAAGAGAGCGAAATGCAACGTTTGAAACATACACTTTTTGAATCAGAGACTAGCTTAGCAGCCATTTTTAATAGTATTAATGAAGGCGTGATAATTGTTGACAGCAATCTTAAAATTGTGAGAATGAACAGAGTAGCCTCTGAACTTTTAGAGTACTCTTTACGCGAAATATTTTACAAACCTCTTTTAGAAATTCTCACATTAACAGATCCAAATCTCATTACTTCAATAATTAATGATAGGGATTCAGGCAGTGCTTCAATTATCCAGCGGAAGTCTCATGAAGTCAACCTTTTATCAAGAAATGGAGCTATTCACCATGTTTTATTATCAGTAACGCCCATTCAACGTATTGATGGGAAACGCAGTGGTATAACCATCATTATTAAAGATTTAACTGGCGAATCGGAACTGCGCGATGAAATAAACATGATGGGAACCGCACTTTTTAATGCGCCATTTGAAATGTTCTTTTTAAATAAAGAAGGAACCATTGTTTATGCAAATAGTTATGCCATAAATCAGTTTAACTTAAGCAATCAACCGCCTTACGACACAAAAATCTATGACATTAATCCTCATGCCAGCCTAATGTGGTGGCGAAACCTTCATAAAGATCTTAAGCATCGAAAAACAAAACAATTCGAATTAATACATCGCAATAAAGATGGCGTTGACTATCCTGTTCATGTTTATTTATATACTGCTCAAATCGACAATGTAGATCATGTATTTTACTTTGCTCAAGATGATTCTCAAAATAAAATGTATCAAGAGCGAATTTTAAAAGAATCACAAATTAACAACTCTCTGGCCGAAATAAGTAGAGAACTTACAGCTCAGGATAGCTTTCACTCAGTAGCACTTTTAGTACGGCAATATGCGCTTGAGGTTTCCGATAGCTTATTTTGCTTTATTGCCTACACGGATCCAGTAAAAAAGAAACTAACCCTTTCTATTTACTCCGACTCGAACTACAATTACGAAAAAGAAATTCGGATTTTCATCGATGGCATGCAGCTTAGTAAATCTGAAAATAAATCTGACGATGAGACTATAACCTCAAATGAGTCCTTGGCAATTAATAACACAAGAGAACACATCATCAATGGCAAAGATCTATATTCAATACTCCCTTTTGAAAAAATGGCATGGGTAAAAATTGTGATACATGGCGAATACAAAGGCTTTTTGTGTGTAGCAGATAAGGACGATGATTTTACCGAAAACGACTTAACCCACTTACAAAGTTTAGCTAATTTATTTGGTGTAGCCATCAGTCGTATTCAAGCTAAACTCGACTTGCTCGAATCGAGCGAACAATTGGAATTAGCATTAAACGTTGCCAACATTGGGCTATGGGACTATCTAGTTACTAGCGATAGACTTATTGCGAATGACAATTTCAACCAAATGCTTCGCAGAGAGAACAAACCAGCAGATTTGACTCTAAATTCGTACTTCGAACTGATTCATCCTGACGATCTTTTAGTATCTCAAGAAATTTTCAATCAACACATATCTGAAAAAACGCCATTCTTTAAATATCTCAATCGAATTATTGATACCGATGGCATCTATAAATGGTATCAAAGTATCGGACGAGTGGTTGAACGAAATGACGAAGATCAACCCACTCGTATAATTGGGGTGCAAATTGATGTGACTGATCAAGTTCATTTAAACGAGAATCTGTCGAAAGCAAAAGAGGAAGCTGAAGCAGGAAGTAGAGCAAAAAGCGCTTTTCTTGCTCGCATGAGTCACGAAATCAGAACCCCGTTAAATTCAATCATTAACTTTTCCGATCTCTTAAAAGATTCGAATTTCAGTACCACTCAACAAGAATATCTGAGCAATATTAAATACAGCAGCGTTACTTTGCTAGCTTTAATAAACGATGTACTAGATTTTTCGAAAATTGAAGCTGGCAAATTAACACTTCAACCCACAACAATTAGTTTAACCGATACTTTAAACGAGGTTTTCAAACTATTCTCAAATACCACAAAAGATAAAAACTTATATTTCAAAACAAATATCGACGATGGAATTCCAGATTTTATATTAATGGATGAACTTCGGTTTAAACAAATTTTGATAAACCTGATAAGCAATTCAATTAAATTCACTGAAATTGGTGGTATAACAATTAATTTAAAAATAATTCAAATCGAA
>JBBQUP010000186.1:0-2738 GCA_038212305.1 Bacteroidales bacterium | reverse complement strand
CCCTGTGGGCATACAAATGTCGCTCTTTTGAGGGGGGTAGGTTTTTGAAAAACCAAAAAATATTTATGCAACCTATTATTATACAACAATATAGAAAACAAAAACCGACAAGATTTATGTTTTGTCGGTTAATAGTGATTTTTTTTGTTGCATTAATTTTCAAAATAGCGTTTTTGGTTCCTGCGTATAAATCGCCATCATAAAAATAAAGGCCATTAACATTTTCCAAAGCATCATCGACTAACCATTTTGTTAATACCCCATTTTCTATTTTATAAATGGTTTTATCTAACATATCAGAAATAAAAACATTCCCTTTTCCGTCCGAACACACATCGTTTAAAAATTTGGCAGCAGGTGCCAAGTAATTTTTTTCGAGTGTTCCTGTTTCGATATTGAAAATAGCTACTTGATTAATATCAGATACAAATAATTTGTTTTTAACGATGCTCATTCCCTTAGGCGCATTTAATCCATCGACCCAATGCAATTGCTTAATTTCGCCTGTTGTGTAAAGTGTTGATATAAAGCCCGTAGAGTCTTTCCTGAAGATTTCCCATCAATATTTGAAACATATATCAGGTTTTTCGTAGAAAAGAAGAGTGTGGATTCTGGAATTTTGAAAACAGAATCAGTTTCCCATTGGAAAATTAATTGTTGGGCGATTAATGCGTTTGACGTAAAAAGTAGAGCAATTGTCAAAAAAAACAAAACAAAATACGCTTTCATAAGTATAATGATTAAATTTAATCTGCAACCTGTCATTTAACGATTGATTGTAATTAATAAGATATCAATTTACACTAATTTTAAAAAAATGGCAAATTAGTTTGTCCCCACTTATTTTGCATGGAAAAAATTGACGACTATATTCAGCGAATAACTCGCTTAGCAAACCGGAATGAGAAAATAAATGTTCAACTGCAAGAATTGGTTGGACGCTACGAATCTATTCAGGAAAAAAATAATCTGTATAAAAATCTTTCTGAAGAGTACAGTGAAGATGAGGGTTTAGAAGGAAGTTCTTCTAAACGCAAGACTCATCGATTTCGTATGGTTTCATTAATATACGTAGTTATCAGAGGGTTTAGAAACTTACAGGAACATGCTAAAGCGGAAGAGTTGGTTGATGCCTTGGATGAAATTCATATGCTTATTAATGATGTTGCTCGCAAGTATAATATTCTCAGGATAAAAACGATTGGGGATTCGTTTTTATTTGCTAGTGGGATATTAAAAGAGAACCATACGAATCCAATTGATGTATTACTCGCTGCGCGTGAGATGCAGGAGGTTGTTAGGCAGCATTGTTATAATATTAACAATAAAAAATCATTTTGGGAATTAAGCATCGGAGTACACACTGGGCCAGTCACGGCTGAAATTACTGGAAAGAAAAATAGTCCTTTCGTTCTTTCAGGCGAGAGTGTTAATGTAGCTTATCGATTAGGACAGATGTCTAATCCGTCGCAAATTATTATGTCGGTAATGACTTACGAATTGGTAAAAGAATTCTATAATTCTAAGAAATGGGGGCGTTTGCCAGTCAAGTATAAAGGAAATATTGATGTGTATAGTTTTGAAGGCATTCGAGCAAACCTCACAAAGCCTGATAATGAATTAGAACCCAATCACGATTTTTTGGTTAAATATGGCCAGATTCAGTTTTTAGATATTCAAGAATTATTTTTAGATCGTCTGGAGCGTGAACTGCCTCGAAACCTATACTACCATAATGTAAAGCATACCATTGATGTGGTAACAGAGGTTGAGTTGATAGGTTGGGCTGAGAGTTTGAATGAAGAAGATGTTTTGTTATTAAAGTTAGCTGCCTTATTTCACGATGGAGGTCATATTATAAGTTACAGAGAACATGAGTTTTATAGTTCTCAAATTGCTCTTGAAATACTTCAAAGCTATAACTATTCGAATGAACAAATAGAAACCGTTTGTCGATTAATTATGGCCACTCGATTTCCGCCAGAACCATCTGGTACGATGGAAATGGTTATTTGCGATTCGGATCTGGATTATTTGGGTAGAGGTGATTTTATTCCAGTATCTAATGCTCTTTATCAAGAATTAAAAGATCGGGATATGATTGATAGTTTCGATAATTGGAACAAATTGCAACTCGATTTCATCAAGAAACATCAATATTATACAAAAACTGCTCGTAATTTAAGAGAAGTGAACAAACTTTCGCAAATTGATCGATTAAAACGATTATTGCATTCTGAGTTTTCGATGGCGAAAAAATAAATTAGTTGATTATTTATTGCTGAGAATCCTTTGAATAAGTAGCATAGATTCATCTTAACTTGTTTTGTGTTAATTGCATAAAACAAGTTAAGATGAATTGTTGTTTTATATCTGATCAAGAATCAATAACTTTTTCAAATTCTTTTTCAATGATTATTGGATTGTGCCTTTGAATTAAATCTAATTTTTAAAATATGAAACAAAAAATTGGTATTACAGGCTTAGCATTTATGGCTGCCTCAAGTATTTTTAGTGTTATCGGCTTTAGTTGTAAAACTTCTCCACAAATGTATACTTCATCCGATTCGTTAATAAAACAAAAGGTTAATGAATTTATAAAACTTATAGGTATAGGCGTTTAGGTCTCCCAATTTGAATAATATAATTACCTTTGTCAAATGATTGCAAGGGAAAAATTTATAGGAGTTAATTCAATAACATTTAATAGAAGATTTAAAAACAATAATGATTGTTAT
>JBBQUP010000185.1:0-2815 GCA_038212305.1 Bacteroidales bacterium | reverse complement strand
ACACCCTTGCCTTAAGCTAATGGTTAGCAACTGATAGCCCCCATAACGGACTTGAACCGTCAAATATACTCGCCATGCTCGGCGCACAAACATAAAGGATAAATAGCTTATATGCAGCTATTTATCCTTTATATTGGTGACCCAGGAGGGGTCAACAATCTCCATTCTAAATATATTGATTACAAGCAGTTATTCAAATCTGAATAAAAACAAGTAATGATTTGGTAACGAATAAAAAGTCTTCCTTTGTCAGGCTTGGACAACGTTTTGTCTGCTAAACTTTCAGGTTCAAATATAAAAATTTATTTTGATATAGACAAGTCCTTTATATTGAAATATTTAAACATAGTGCAAGGTGCAAGTTTCTATATATAGAAACGCTTGCACCTTGCACTAAATATAAATTTACTGTAAAGCTTTAAATCCAACTGCCGCTTTCATAAACTCTTCTTGCGATGGCATTTTTTTGTTTTTTGTGGTATAGAATCTCACCCAATCTTTTCCTTCTTTATAAAAATTTTGGTGGGTATAATACAAAGGTGTTTTTACACCCTTTTCGTTTATCAACCAAAAACCTCGGTTTTTACCATCTTTGCTCATTTCGTTGTTGTACATTTCCCACCAAAGAATATAAGGGCAGCCCCATTTTAGAGCCGATTTCATTACCCATTTTGCTCGTTGGTTTACTTCTTCGGGGGAACGATATGCTGGTTCGTTGGAGTAAAAGCCAAGTTCTGACCAGCCGTATTCTCCAATAAACAATCGTTTTCCTTTTATTTCGGGTTTGGGTTGCATTTTCGATTCTATATAATTCAAATGTTCGGTCAGCAGTTGATCCATTTCTGCTTCATTTTTGGGTGGATTGGTGGCTGTGTACGACGAAAACGAAACATAATCGGGGTTAATGTTCGGTAGAATGCTATTGATAACACAATCTTTACCAGCCAATGCTAAATCTGACAAATTGACTTCTACATAAAAATACAACTCTACGTTTTTATGCTTTATAGCTTTTTTTGCATCTTCTACTGCTTTTTGACGAACTTGCAACCATCGTGTCATTCCTTCAATTGTTTTTGGGTCGGCGGGTTTGCTGCGGTCGTAATCCCAACGCAAATGCCAATCGCCCTCCCAGTTTCCGAGCAAAAACACTTTTCCGGTACCCGAATAGGTTTTGAGTAGATAAGCAGCAAAATCGTACATCTCTCTATAAGACGCATCGGCGTGTGCGTCGCTCATGCCACCAATAAATTTTATCTGATTCTCGTCTTTTTTCTGTCCAGCTGGCTCAGGCGTATAATGCGAAAACTCATACGCCCATATTTGATAATACTTAAAATCCATATCCAAGACTTGCTTCATAGATTTTTCCTGTGCCAACATTTCTAGCGAAGTGATTTTATCGTCTTTGGGAATGTCGTAGTTTTCCCACCAATAACGAGGACTCATGCTGAATTTAAGCAGGTTACTGCCCATATCGTGAATGGCTTTGGCAGTTTCCACTAAATTGGTTTCATCAGTAAATTTGTACTTCGCACCAACGGTTTGAGTGCCGAGTACATAATTAAAGTCGTTTATTCGCTTTTCAAATTTGCAGCTTTTTTGTTTTTTTGCAACAACAATTCCAGCAAATAACACAAGAATTGTAAAAATTAGAATTTTTCTCATATACTTAATTTATAAAATTATTTTATGCGTACTAGTACAATTATTTTTTTGAATGCGAACAATGTAAACGCCTGATGACATAAATATCTCTTTTTTCTGATTAGGAAATAATGTTGACATACTCAACAGTGAACCTTTAACCGAAAAAACGCAAATCTGTCCCGCAATGTTATTATTTTCGATGATTATTTTATGTCCAAATCTGCTAATATTTACATCTGTATTTTTAAATGCCGGAATATCAACCGAAGTGGGTTTTGTTGATAAATAGTTTGATGCCCAGCTTGCGTATTCTAAATAATTCGGCAATTTTTTATTTATCAATTTGTAGTGGCCAACATATTGCTTTGCAGCCTCATAAAAATAAATTAGAGTATAATAAAGAGGCTGTTTCTCGTTTTGGTCATTTATCAGCCAGAAACCACGATGACGATTATTAGTACTATCGAATTCGTTGTTATACATTTCCCAGTACAGTACAAATGGACAGCCCCAAGCAATGGCAGTTTTGAAAAATGCGCGGTTATCCGATTCATGCTTGTAAATATCGCAACCCGATTTTTCAAGAGAATTGCCTATTTCTCCAATAAATACTCGCTTGCCAGTAATACCAGCTTTTGGAGGCAAATTAGCTTCTATATAATCTAATACAGCATTGTATTTTGTCTGATCATACCATTGAGCATCATAGGAGGAGTAGGACACAAAATCTACATTTGTTAGAGGCAAAACACAATTCACAACCCTTTTTTTAGCATTGAATTTTGCATCAACCACCTGATTCACTTCTACGTAAGTGTACACCATTACATTGCTGAATGTAGTTTCGCTTTTTGCTTTATCTACCGCATTTTGACGTGTACGTAACCATTTGGCCATGTTTTGACAGCGTTCGTCCGATGGCACGTAATTGCGGTCGTAGTTAGGCAATAAATACCAGTCGCCTTCCCAATGTCCGAGGTAAAATGATTTACCAGTATTATTATATCGAGTAAGTAAATATTTTGTTAAATCATATATCTGAATGGAATCTTCTGTTCGTTCGGATTCAGAATAACCATTTGCCCAGTTGGAATGACTCCGTGCCCAAAAGAAATAGTTATTAAAAGGCATATCAATAGCCTGACGAAAAGATGAATTGTCGCTA
>JBBQUP010000184.1:0-2816 GCA_038212305.1 Bacteroidales bacterium | reverse complement strand
TGTACAACAATACATTGATGCTCGAACGATTTATGTGCAGGTTTGCTATTAATCCAAACACTGCTAAAAATCAAAAAATTGTCAAAGAACTATTGGAATACGGCAAAATTGCCGCTTAAAATCTAACGGACTATTGAAAATATGCATTGATTAAAATAATATCAGATGTGTTGTTTCGTTTTTAGAAAATATAATTGTGCATTTAGTTATTTAAACACATTTAACTTTTAATTTTCTTGTTCAGTGCCTAAAAAAAGGAGCACTTAGAGCTAGTGATTCAACCGTAATTCATGTAAATTGCGACAAATTTAGTTGACCATGGAATTAACCAATAACGAAGTACTTAAAAAACTGCGTGTTGCTCTTCAGTTGCGCGATGATGATATTATTGAGATATTAAAACTTGTTGATTTTAATATCTCAAAAACCGAATTGAATGCTTTTTTTCGCAAAATCGATCACACCAACTACATGCCGTTGGAGGATCAGATATTACGCAATTTTTTAAATGGATTGGTAATTTATAAACGTGGTCGTGTGGAAGAACAGGATCCTCTGGAAACAAAAATTTCATCTCCCAACAAACGAAAACCAATTGTTCTTAAAAAGAATATCTAGTACCTGTTTCTATTTTATAGACATATAGATTATAGAAAGATAGAGAAGATGAAAAAGGTGAAAATAGAATGTATTTCTTGTGGAGATATCTAAAATAGCTTACCTATCCTTCTGATATCTACTATTCTTCTTATCTCTGATAGAATTTAAACAGTTAAACTAAACTTACGCGAACTTTTTTTGTTTTGAGCTTTGTGTTATCGATGGTTTGAATCAATTCATTGGCAACAGTTGCATGAACTCCCACGTAGCAGCAGTTTTGCTGAATTTCAATCACTCCGAGTTGTTCTTTCGATAGATTTCCTTGTTTCATCAGGAAGCCTGCCACATCGCCTTTCGAAATTTTATCGCGCCGACCACCTGTTATGTGCAGTGTTTGCCAAAGCGACTCCGATGGCAATGGTGCATCCTTGAGTTGTTCTATTTCGGGAGCGTTAATAAAGTCGGGAAGGTATTCGTTCACCCACTTGAGTACATAGGCTGTTCCTTCGCTATTCATACGAGCGGTTCGGCCATTACGGTGCGTAAACTCCTGACTACGTGGTGGTAATTGATAGTGAATAATGAATTTAATCTCTGGCACATCAATGCCACGTGCAGCTAAGTCGGTAGCAATGAGTAGTTGATGTGTTCCATTCCTGAATTTCAAGAGAGCTCGCTCACGGTCTTGCTGCTCTATACCACCATAAAAACAACCGTGTGGAATATTTTTTTTAGTTAGAAAGTCGCTCAATCGTTGAATGGTCTCTTTAAAATTACAAAACACAATACCGGGTTGGTTGCCCAAATGGCTAAGCGTTTGAACCAATGTTTCCAATTTATCTTTCGATGGCGATACAATGGTTTTTATTTTTAGTTGAGCAATGCCTTCGTGCAAATAATCGACTAGGGTAGGAGTGGTTAATCCTACGAATTTGGGCACTTCAACTTCGTTTGTGGCCGAGGTTAAAATTCTTTTTTTAAGATTGGGGAGCAGCGTAAGAATGTCTTTCATCTCGTTTTCGAAACCTACTTCTAGCGATTTATCGAACTCATCGAGTACCAAGGTGTTAATAAACTCGCACGAAAAAACCTCGCGTCGCATGTGATCGGCAACCCGACCGGGTGTGCCAATTAATATAGCAGGGCGGTGTTTGAGATTAATTTTATCCTGATTACCGGTTCTGCCTCCAAAAACGGCATTGGTTTTATATCCAGTACCCATTTCGCGGGTAACCTGCTCTATTTGTATAGCTAGCTCACGCGATGGGACCAAAATAAGTGCTTGTATCTCTGTGTTGATCGGATCTAATTGGGCTATTATTGGCAGTAGAAACGCCAGTGTTTTTCCTGTTCCTGTAGGAGAGAGTAACACCACATCAGTATGTGTATGAATGGCCAATTGTGCAGCTTCCTGCATGGGATTGAGTTTCTCAATTTTTAACTTATCGAGAATTTCTCGTTGATTTTTTATTGTGCTTGACATGCCGCAAAGGTACGCTTAATAGTTACGTCTTGGACGATAGATAGGAAGATTTTTAGATGTGTAGACAGATAGAAAAGCCCCTCTCGTCTATCCATCTTTTCATCTTCTTATCTTCCTATCTTCTTCCTTATTTAAGTATTTACACGCTTAAATTATGTTAGTATTAGTTTTACATTAAAATGATGTAGAAGTAGTATTTTGTTAGCAATTGCTTAATTGTAAGTTAATCCAAGTCGGTGTTTGGAGGTTTATGTTTGTAGGCATTAAACCCAAATAAAATAGTATTAAAATGAAAAAGAATTACATTATGATTGGTGCCATGTTGTGGTTGGTTTCAACCGCAAATTTGGTGCTGGGTCAAAACGGTTATGTTACTGGTGATTTTCACCAGCACACTACCTACACAGATGGTAGCTACACTATTGGACACATGATGTCCAAGAACAACAATTATGGGCTCGATTGGTGGGCGAACAGCGAACATGGTGGTGGTTTTACTACAAACGCCAGAGTTACAGGTAAAGACAACAACAATACAGTTGAGTATTGGGATAGTTATTCACCTCCAATTATCATCGGAACAAATTCCACGTCTGGAGGTCATCAGAAAATGTGGAGATGGCAGTCGCTTCGTGACAGTTCTTTCGCTCAAATTCAAATAGCAAGATTGCTATACCCTACTAAACTGATTCTTCAAAGCTACGAAATGAATGTTCCTGGTCACGAACATGCT
>JBBQUP010000183.1:0-2900 GCA_038212305.1 Bacteroidales bacterium | reverse complement strand
AACCGCATGGATATAGGCCCGGTGATTCAAACATTTATTAGATTTGACTACCAGGTTAAAGCTACATTTTTTGAGGGGGAACTCAATGAAGCCCTGAAGGATCGTTACGATTCCCTCATGAAATACCTCGATATCTGATAGATAACACCGAGTGTAAAAAGACAGACGACAGAGTCAAAATTTATATTAAACCAATGTGAAAGAAGAGAGAAACAGAATATTGACAGGACAAGACAGCCGACACTTTAGCCGACCTGATATTTTTTATTTTTGCCCACCGCACTTTTTTTAATCACGTGATATGGCATTTTATTCCATTGAGTATTCAATAACCAGTGTAGGTGGTAAGCATTCAAAAATACAAAGTTTTAATCCCGATTTTTTTATTACGCTAAAGCATAAAAATCAACCACACTTTATTGTTTTAGAAATAAAAGCAAACAATGATGCAAGTGATGAAAATAAAGCCAAAAACAAATATGCTAAACTTCATTTTGAGAATCTGAATGCAGAGCTTAAGACCAAGAAAATAAAAGAAATGTATCATTTTCATTTTCTCAGCCCAAGTTCATACGTTGTGTTTTTTGACCATTTGCGAAATGGAAAGTTACTTGAAGATAAGTTCACCAGTGAATTAGAATTGTTGCTTTTGGCGGAAGATGAATAATTAGAAAACTTTTTAATGTTATTATTATGCGAAAAGAACCAAAGGTGTATATGAAACTTGCGGTTGAGGTAATGAGAAATTCAATACCCGAACGCAAGAAAAAAGAACCAAGCCCTTATGTGGGTGCTGTTTTGGTATTCCCGGATGGTACTGTTGAAACAGCTTATCGGGGAGAATTCAGAGAAGGAGACCATGCCGAATATACTGTGCTTGATAAAAAGAATCGCCATAAGGATTTGTCTGGTTGTTGGTTATTTGCCACACTTGAACCCTGTGCACCAGGAGCACGAAATGCTCCTAAGTTGAGTTGTGCAGAGCGAATTGTAAATGCACGGATTTCGGATGTTTGGTTTGGCATCGAAGACAAAAATCCAAAAGTTGATCATGGTGGAATTAATCATCTGGTGGACTATCATGTCAATGTACATCAGTTCTTGCCTGAATTTCACAATGAAATAGAGGAAATAAACAAGGAGTTTATGAAATGGGCAAATATGAAGAGTGAGGAGGAAAAGGCAAAGAAACAAAAACCACAGGATCATCTAAATGAAAAAGCCGATGCAACAAACATAGATAGCCTCTCTGAAACTGCCTTACTAAAATTTATTGCTGAATCAAAAAGGAATTTTGAGCCAAAATCTAATGAATTCCTGCAGGAACTAAAAGAAATGGATTTATTGGAATACAGCGAAAATACAAAATCTTATTTGCCTACCGGAAATGCGATTATACTATTTGGCAAATCACCAAGAAACAAGTTTCCCCAAGCTGCTGTGAAAGCCAAAGTTCAATATGGCGATGGTAAAACCGGAGCTGAGACTTTTAATGATGCACTGGTGCTTATTCCTGACCAAATAGAGGAATGGCTCAAAAAAGTATTACCAGCCAGTATTAATCGGTCAAAATTTAAAGCTCAGCAGATTCCTTCTTTCCCAGTTGAGGTAATTAGAGAAGCAATAATCAATGCATTGGTTCATCGTAATTATGCTTTGGATGGAGCTAAAATTCAACTTGAGGTATATCCTGATAGAATTTTAGTTAGAAGCCCAGGAGAACCATTACTACCAATAACTATTGAAGCATTGAATAATTTTTCTGCTACATCCTACAGTCGTAACAAGAAAATCTCCTTCATTTTTAATGAAATGGAATACATGGAAGAATCTGCTGTTGGTATGGATACTTTCAGGTCTATGCGTGAAATCCATAAACTTCCTTTACCAATTTTTGAATATGATGGAATAAATACTGTCGTGATTTTTCCAAGATCAACTGATGCGGTAATAAAAGCATATTCAAATAAAGGCATTAGTGAGTTAACTGGAGCTCAAATTGAAGGTTACGAATGGATCAAAATTAAAGGAGAAGCTAGTACACGTGAGTATTCATCTCATTTTAATATTGGATATAAAACTGCACAACGCCATTTATCTAAGATGAAGGAGCTAGGTTTAATTAAAGATAATGGAGAAGACATTAATTCCCCTAATTATAAGTATGTTATTGTTTAACAAATTGAACTTGGACAAGTACTTGGACATTGTGTCCAAGTTTATGCTTTTGATGATGTTTTAAGCAATGAACCTGGACAAAGACTTGGACATAGTGTCTGAGTTACTGCTAATAATGGTGTTTTAGGTAATGCACTTGGACAAGTAACTATTAATAGTATCAAATCCAATTTGAAAGCATATTGCCAAAGCCCCACAAGCCTTCGCTTAAGCCAATGCTTTGCCAAAGAGCTTACAAAGCAGTGAAAAAGAAAAATTGGTTTTAAAAATTTGCTGACACTAAAAAATATAGAAACACTGAGAAACTGACCGTCAGAAAAGACATAAATTGCAATGAGCATGAAACTGAATAAGGACAATGGTTTACAAGATCGGATGACCGAACACCTTTCGGTAATAAGAGGTATAGCTAATTGCCGTTGTTGTGCGTATTCAAGCGGCACAACGCTTAGCAAATGTAGTTGTTACTTGATAGGAAAGCGCTTCGAAATCGGCAACTAACCATACAGTCAATTCGTACCACATGAATTTATATCAAAAACTGTTTCCTCTTCTGGCTTTTATTGTTTTGTTTTGCCCGGTTCTTCAGGCTCAGACGGTTGATGAATCCGTTGTCGGCGACATTCTGGTCGTTGGAAATAAAGTTACGCATGAGGGAATTGTTTTGCGGGAACTTGAGTTTCACACCGGAGATACATTGTCTGCCGACAGAATCAGCGGAC
>JBBQUP010000182.1:0-2917 GCA_038212305.1 Bacteroidales bacterium | reverse complement strand
CTTTTTCGACTGCTTTGGCGATCGGGTTCTGATGGATTCATCGGAAGTACTCAATAATATGAGCAATATTTGTCTTTTTATAGAGAAATACAACCCCGATGTGTTGTTTGTTCAGGAAGTGGATTTGAATGCTAAGCGAAGCGCATCCATCGATCAGGTCGATTATCTGCTTAAGCATACCAAACTAACTCATGCAGTTTATGTGCCTCAATGGAAGGCAATTAAGATCCCATCACGAGGACTTGGCCACATGAATTGTGGTATTGCTATTTTATCCCGATTTCCATTGTCAAAACCTGAATATATAGCCCTTCCACTAATGAAAAACCAAAGTTGGTTAAAGCGCTATTTTTATTTGAGGCGTGGGATATTAATATCTGATGTGTTGATTGGAGAATTGAAAATTAAGCTCATAACTACTCACTTGGAGGCTTACTCGTCCGATGTTACAAAGAGAAAACAGCTTGATATATTAGAACAATTGTTGGATTCATTGAATCAGCAAAACATTCCTTTTATTTTTGGAGGCGATTTGAATGTAATTCCTCCAGGATCTGCTAAAGTTAAAGGATTTCCCGATTCAGCCTGTGAGGATGAGTTTGTGGCCGATGATTTTTCGCAAGAGGTCGATTGGTTGATGCCATTTTACAAAAAATATTATTCGGATATGACATTAGATGAGTTTAAACAAAATAATGCACCCTATTTTTCACATACGGTTGATGGTCGTGGATTCTGGAATCGCAAAATCGATTATTTATTCAGCAATTATCCATTTTCAGAAGGAAAATCACAAACACATCAAGTTGATTCTATTAAAGGAGTTACAACCATGATGGTTTCCGATCACTGTCCCGTTAGTGTTGAAATATCGCTAACCCAATAGGGAGTGCGAATTGGTTTCTGAATCTACTTTTTCGCGTTGGTGATTGTTGTCCAGGTGGTTGCAAGGTGTTTGTGAGTTGTTTTTACGAGTTAATAAGCTCTTTCATTTAAGCCTGTGCCGTTACTTTATTGAGAAACAATGCTCTAAAGCATTTATAAAATGCTTGGTTTTGTGCATTATCTAAAACAAAAGGGTTAATTTTGCGCCTTGAAAATATTAACAAAAACAGATTATGGCAGACAACGTCAAGCAACCGTTATTTAGTGAATTCCCGCCAGTTTCCACACAGGATTGGATGGCAAAAATCACAGCGGATTTGAAAGGTGCCGACTTCGACAAAAAGATGCTATGGAAAACCAGTGAAGGTTTTGCTGTGCGCCCTTTCTACCGTTCCGAAGACCTTGAGAACCTTCAATACTTAAACACACTTCCGGGTGAATTTCCTTATGTTCGAGGAACTAAAACCGAAAACAAATGGTTTGTTCGTCAGGATATTTGTGCTGGCAATCCCGCAGAAGCCAATGTCAAAGCGTTGGACGTGTTGAGCAAAGGGGTTGATTCAGTTGGGTTTAAGTTTCATCACAACAATGAAGTTACGCTCGATGAGGTAAATAGTGTTCTTAAAAACATTATCTCAAATGAGTATGAATTAAACTTCGAAACCAACCATGGAAACAAAAAGCTGCTCGAATTAATTCTTGCAAGCTTCAAAACCAATAACCGCGATCTGCAAAAAGTTCAAGGATCGTTGAACTTCGATCCGATTGGTAAATTCACCATCACAGGAAAGACATGCTCAACAGTCGATCGCATGTTCGAATACGCAGCTGAGGTTGTACGTTTAGGCAAGCCATTGGCTAAGTTTAAATCGTTAGCAGTTAATGGAAAGCATTTTAACAATGCAGGAGCTAATTGCGTTCAAGAGTTGGCTTTTTCGTTGGCAATGGGTGCTGAGTATTTAAGTCGTTTAACCGATTTGGGTTTAACTGTGAATGAAGTAGCTGGAACCATGAAATTTAATTTCGGCGTAGGTGGAAGTTACTTTATGGAGATTGCCAAATTGCGTGCTGCTCGCTTATTATGGGCCACCATCGTTAATCAATATAAGCCTGTAGGTGTTGAGGTTTGTAAAATGCAAGTGCATTGCGAAACTTCACAATGGAACAAAACCATTTTCGATCCCAACGTTAATATGTTACGTACGCAAACCGAAGCAATGTCGACCACTTTGGGCGGATGCAATTCGTTAACCGTATTGCCATATGATAAAATATTCAGAAAATCGGATGCTATCTCAGAAAGAACTGCTCGTAATCAACAGTTGCTACTGAAAGAGGAATCACATTTCGATCAAATTGTGGATGCAGCAGGCGGATCGTACTATTTAGAAAATTTAACGGATAGTTTGGCTCAGGAAGCATGGGCTTTATTTTTAGAAATTGAAAATAAAGGTGGTTATGTGGCTGCGCTACAGGCTGGTTATGTTCAATCGTTGCTGAAAAAATCAGCTGACGATCGTCGCAAAGCTTTGGCATCGCGTCGTGAAAACTTATTAGGAACCAATCAGTTTCCGAATACCAACGAGCAAATGCAAGCGCAAATCGATGCGAAGTGTTTGGATGCTAAAAAAATAGATACTACTGGCGCCATCATCGAGCCCATTGTTCTTTTCCGCGGGTCGGAGGAGTTTGAAGCCTTGCGTTTAGCCACCGAAAAAGCGGCCAAATGTCCAAAAGTATTTATGTTGACTTATGGAAATTTGGGTATGCGCCTAGCTCGTTCGCAATTCTCAGGCAACTTTTTTGGCTGTGCCGGTTATCAAATTATCGATAATATAGGTTTTAAAACAGTTGAAGAAGGCGTTGCAGCAGCCAAAAAAGCAGGTGCTGATATTGTGGTTCTTTGTTCGTCGGACGATGAGTATGTGGATGCCGCTCCCAAAGCATTTGAAGCGCTTGGTAACTCTGCCATATTTGTTGTAGCCGGAGCTCCCGCTTGCACCGATGAGTTGAAAGCCAAAGGCATCGAGCA
>JBBQUP010000181.1:0-3171 GCA_038212305.1 Bacteroidales bacterium | reverse complement strand
GCTTCTGAAACAACTGTAACTACTTTCACACACCTAACAGGTAGCGTAATCCAAAAAGTTTTGAGAATCAAACGAGCAATAGGATTTTTTGTATTATTAAGAATTCCTAAATCGTGAATAGTAAGAATGGTTTTATTTTTTTTGAGTCCCAAGGCAATAAAATGAATGTCGCCAGTAATATGGTTCACATCTCCCTGATTTTTACGAGCCTCCCATGTCATTTTTATCCTTGAGAAAATACCCTTGCTAAAATACTGAGAGACCCATTTTTTATTCGAAACACTTAATGGAAGATTATTTCTTATGTCGTCGAATAATTTTTCTAGACTGAAATGGATGTTTGATGGGCGACGATGGAAGTAGGTGATAAACATTAGATATTTTTAGTTAAGGTACCAGACCTATTTAGTCTTTGCAAGAAAACTCCAAATACTGCGTTATTCTCATTTAAAAAACAGTCATTCACAAAAGTGAACTCCTTGATTTTAAAAATTTCGAAAGCCTTTTCTTTGAAGCTTTCTTATCAAAGACTCTGAATAATGCAGTTTTCGTGCCGACACTATTTATTATTTTCGTTTGTTCTGTTTATGAATTGATTAGGTAATGAAAACATAACGTTATTTTCTGCGAAGTACTTAAAATGATGGTTCGAATTATTTGTCTATAATTTCCCACTTTCCCCCTTTAGCAGAGCCTAAGCGGCGAATGATGCCTTGTTTTTTTAGTTTGTCAAGATTCCACTCAATACCCCTTCGCGACAAGCCCGTTGCTTTTTCCATGTCCGATTGAGTTATTGAAGGGTCATTTTTAATTAAGTTAAGAATTTTTCCTGCAGTTTTCTCCACAGTTTTCTCCACAGTTTTCTCCACAGTTTTCTCCACAGTTTTTGCAGGATTAGGCGTAGAATCTATTTTAATAGTAGAAACAGTAACCATGAACCCACCTGATAATTGAGAAAACACGGGCTGAGGTAATTTATTTACTTTAAACAACTCAATGACTCGTCGTATGCCCGATCCATATTTTTCAATAAGTCCAAGATCTTTGCAAAAATCGGCTATTATTTTATTACGAGGCGTTGATTTGTACCGATTGTTTTCTAAATCTGCGATTGATATGTCATCTGGCAATTTCCCAGGATTAAAGAATTCTATTTTGTCAGGATAAATCTTAACAACTGAATCGGCCAGTTCACGATAATCGCGATGAACAATCATGTTAATTACAAGCTCTCGTATTGCTTCCAGCGGATATTGCCATTTTTGGGTATTACGAGATTCTTTAGTAATAATAACCTCTTTGTTAATGTGTTTCCTGATAAACGAAAGAACTTCCTCTACTTGTGTGATAAGATCTGATTTAGAGCGAGCACTGTCTTTTATTATAATATCCGATTGAAAATGACCCAATTCTATGGTAGAAATCAATTGATCATTTTTATGAAATAGTAAAAAGGCCGCATTGGTGATTTTATCGTCACGTATAAGGTTGTATTTTAATAGAAATGTTAGTGGGTCTTCTGTAATGTTTCTGTTTTTTTCTTGCATTAATTCAATAGCTAACTGCACTTTGTCAAGTGAAATATCATCCACTGTGTGCATTGGATCTGCAAACGCATCCCAACTAGAATGCATGGTTTGAAGATGCATATTAACCACTTCGCTAACCGACATGAGATGGTTCGAATTGCCAACTCTTTTATAATAACGCCCCTGAATGGCAACTGGTTTTATAGGGTATTCATAAGTTTCGAGAGATAGTATATGTAACCCATTAAATTCAATTTGTGCAATATTGGGAAGCAAGCTAGGCGTTGTTTTGTTTTTTATCTCATTCACCAAATTCTGAATGGTTTCTTTAGCAATTTGAATGCCTAACACTTTTGCCGCATCATTAATGCCTATATACACTGTGCCGCCTTTGGTATTTGCAAAAGCAACTAATGTTTCTATCACTTCAATGTTAAAGGTCGACTTAAACTCTATATTTAAGTTTTCCCCTAATTGTAAAATATTATTTAATGATGATGGCATTTACGGATTAATTAGTTTAGTCAATAAGATTTTATTACAGCGATATTCGCCACTGTTTTTTAATAATCCAAAGAATTATAAAAACCAAAATAGCTGCTTTTACCAAGTGGTTTAGTACATCCAATAACTCGGTTTCGGCCTTAATAACCTGCTGAAAAATAAGCGGCGACCAAATAAGCAGGGTAGGATAGATTGCTGTTTTAGTGTTGATGAAGCGCCAAAACCAACCTACAAATAAGCCCCAACCTAGCATGAAAATAATGCCCCCATAATAACCAAAATTAGCCCAGCCTTCGCCAGCTAAACTGATACCCATTGAAGTGCCTTTGTTTAATTCAAGGCCTGAATATCTCATGAAATTTTTCCGACCACCAGATATGGCTTTGTCGGGACTTAAAAAGCGAGGTAATAATGTTGCACTAATTGCTTCTGTAATGGTTGATCCATTAGCAAAAGGTTCTTTTTTAGGGACATGCCACATAATGCGCGAGATGATCCAACCTTGGTTTAGCCTAACATTAAGCTCGTTTTGGTTTGTAGGCGTTGTAATTCGTCCGCTTTGCCACTCTTCCACCGACAAGGCAAAAAATAGTGCCAATTCGTTGCCAACATAACCATTTTTTGTAAAATCACGAACTTTAGGTTTGATGGCTTGTATGGTAATAATTAAAAACGCACCAATAACCAAAAAAGTGAACTTAGATATGAAATTCAACTTAAACTCATGACTAATAAACGTAAACGATAAAATACCCCATAGCAAAAAATCGTGAAACATACCCGCAGCCATTGATGTGGTTAATGTTATTAGCATAATGCCTGTAAAAACGAACCATCGGTTTTTATTGTTGCTAAACATTAAATAAATGGCTCCTATGTATTTAATGTTGGTTAATAAATAAAATACGAAAGCGAGTTGGGTTGGCATATATGGCGCGATGAATGGCATTGCAAAACCACCCAGTATAAGTATGTATGGAATTGACTTGTGCTTTTCTATAATCGCATTTGCATTTGCCCCTATGGTATTTAAACTGATGTTTTTTGCGAATACTTGAATTCCAATATGCATGGCAATAATACAGGGAACCACATAACTCATATATACATCTTCCGACACATACATGTGGTATAAATA
>JBBQUP010000180.1:0-3358 GCA_038212305.1 Bacteroidales bacterium | reverse complement strand
AAAAGCAGGAAGTACCAATTTTATCAACTATGCCGAAATTACAATAAGAATAATACCAGCAGTTGGGCTTATTTTATCTGCTGATAATTCAAAATTTCCAGAGATATTTAAAATATTTGGTTGGTTTATGCTATGCACATCTTTGGTTCTATATTTTGTGCCACGAAAACTACATCATAAATTTTCCCTTAAAGCGGCTGAAATTCTGAAACCATTATATTTTCAGTTGATTTCGCCATTTTCATCTCTAGTTGGCATCTTACTTATTTATTCCGTAATTTGAATATGAAAGTAACAAGTCAATTTAAAGATTTTTTTTGAGAGCGAAATAGTGGGTGAAACTGGATTTAATAGTTGCAAGACGAAAACTGAAATAAGGGCAGCACATAACAGCACCTGCAATAAATTGGCGGTTCAGTGGTTAAACCTGCCTGCCGGCAGGCAGGTGAAGCTTTGTGCTTCGTATCAAGTTTTCCCGCAAAGGCGGGACAAGTCGTGGTGGCAGACAGTTTAGTGCTCCGAAATCGCCAACTTCTTGCGTGTCGACTATGAGTATGAGAAAGATTTGGAATTATCTGCCTATTATCATCACTCGTTTAAAAAGAAAGGGCATGAATTAAATGCAGATTTTAACACATCTAATACCGATGAACAAGAAGATAATCATTACACAAATATCTTTAGTTTTCCAATAGTAGCCAATTTGTTCGATAATACCCTTATTCGTCAAGGCGAGAAACAGACTCAAGCGGCATTAGAATACATTAATCCTATTTCGGCGAATCAAACATTTGAAGCAGGCTATAATTTTGAAAAACAAGTGGGTGACATGGATTTTTCTGGAGAAGCTTTTAACTCAGGAACCAATCAATGGGAACCCGATTTAGCGAAAACCAATCGCTTCATAGCGACTCAAAATATTCATGTTTTTTATACCACAATTGAACAACAATTAGGCAATTTTGGTTTTCTAGCTGGGTTACGTGCCGAAGAAACAGATATAAATATGAATCAAAAAACCATACAAAAATCAATGAACACAAGCTATTTCAGGTTTTACCCATCGTTGCACCTATCGTACGACTTTAGTGACATCCTTGAAATGCAACTGAATTACAGTCATCGCATTCGCCGACCTGAAGGTGATGACCTCAACCCCTTCGCTGAGTACCAAGATCCATATAACATTAGTGTTGGAAATCCGAATCTTAAACCCACCGATATTCACTCATTTGAAACGGGTTTTCAGGTGAGAAAAAACAAAACTACATTTATTTCAACCCTCTATTATCGATATGCCTACAACGGGTTCACCGAAATAAAACGCTTTATAAATGATTCGGTAGTCGTTCGCACAAAAGAAAATTTAGCAAAAAGTAATTATGCAGGTGTGGAACTGATTCTTTCAACCAGTTTTGGTAAACTAGCGACCCTTAACATGGGTACTAACACATATTATCAAACCATTGATGCTTCAAACCTAGGTTACAGCCAAACCAAATCAACCATTTCTTGGAGTGCTAACCTAAGTGCTGGTTTCAATTTAGCCAAACATAGTGTGCTACAAGTCACTTCGGTCTATAAATCAATAAGTCTTACACCTCAAGGAAAGCAATCGCCATCTTTTGTCCTTAATTGTGGGTTTAAACAAGAGGTATTTAAGAAAAAAGGAGCATTTATTTTAAGCGTTTCTGATTTGTTTAATACGATGCGTCAAAACTCGATAATCGACACACCACTTTTATATGAAAAGTCGGAAAGAAAACGCAGTGCCCGAATTGTTTACATCGGGTTTACCTATGCATTTGGCAACTCTAAAACAAAAAATAAAGAGAATGCCATTAAATACGAGAACCAGCTGTAAATCCTATTTTCCTACAAATTCACACCTTAACTTTAAACATAACTAAAAACTATTACCATGAAAAAAGTACTGTTTTTTGCCCTTATGATTCTTGGAGTATTCAGTTGTTCTGCTCAAGACAAAAAAGATTCAGAAAAATCGGACAAAGAGGTTGTGGCACCTGAGGTGGTGGGAAAAGCATTTGCCATCAAATTCCCAAAGGCTACAAAAACCGAATGGAGCATGGAAAAAGAAGGTGAATATGAGGTGGAATTTAAATTAGATAATGCTGAAAAATCTGCTCTGTATAAAGAAGATGGCACTTTGATAGAGGTTGAAACAGAGATTAAAGAAGCCGATTTACCACAAGCAATCAAAACTACTTTAGAAACCGATTTTAAAGGCTATAAAACCGATGATATTGAAATGACCGAAACCAACGGAACGGTTAATTATGAACTAAACGCCGAAAAAGGTGAAGAGGAGTTTACCTTGGTTTTTGATGCCAACGGCAAATTATTGAAAAAAGAGAAAGCCGAAGAGGACTAATATTTATGATAAAAGAATCGCAATCGGATCACTCTTATTGCGATTCTTTTTTACATAAATACTTCATAGGAAATAATGTCATGTTATATTTACCTAATTAGGGTCTGCTTAAAAACTCAAACAGCTTTATTTTCTAATTTTCCCGTAGGGAATTAATATCAATAGAGAATCATGTGCGATAGATTATTTTGCCCGTATAGCATTAACATTCATGCATTTAGGTTAATCCCCTCTGGGAAACAAATTATCTCAGCATTAATTTTCTATTGATATTTATCCCCTGACGGGGAATTTAAAATTTAATAAGCAATGGGTTATGTAATATTTTTTCTTTTCCATTGCATTTGGCATCTATAAAAATCAAGTTAATTAATTATAATAGAATAAAATAATACTTTTTCAGCAGACCCTAATTATTAATTTCACTCAAACAGCACTCCGCCGTATAAGGAATTTTTTTGCTTTAATGCCTTCCTGCGTTCAGCATGATTAGTATGTTTGGATTATACTGTTTTAGACAAACCCCACTCGCGTAGCGAAAGCGCGTAGGCTATGATGAAACGGCGAGCAGGAGAAGGCCATGAGGGTAGTAGCATCGTTTCATCTTGATCTTTTTGTTACTTTTTGTATCAAGACAAAAAGTAAGAACATTCAACTCGCACTAGTTATTTTAATACTTAGAGTCTGCTTAAAAACTCAAACAGCTTTATTATCTAATTTTCCCGTAGGGAATTAATATCAATAGAAAATCATGTACGATTGATTATTTTGCCCGTAGGGCATTAACATTCATGCATTTAGGTTAATCCCCTACGGGGAACAAATTATCTCAGCATTAATTCTCTATTGATATTTATCCCCTGACGGGGAATTTAAAATTTAATAAGTCAATGGGTTATGTAATATTTTCTCATTTCCCGTGCATTTGGCATCTATAAAAATCAAGTTAATTAATTATAATAGAAT
>JBBQUP010000179.1:0-3361 GCA_038212305.1 Bacteroidales bacterium | reverse complement strand
CTTTTTGATCTCCGGTTACAGCTTTTTGCACCAATTCGTAATCGTGTTTCGCTTTATCGGATAAATTAGGACTTATTTCCATTTAATTTGTTTTGATCTGAACATATTTCGAATGTACAAACTTCCAAGAATAAATGGAAGTATAAAATCGAATAATAATGCTGCCCAGTATATTTTTTGTGCATCAAGATGTTTGGCTGCTGTTTTTAAAGATAATAACTGTAACGAAATCTTCAAAATTAATGCTGAAATTCCAATAATTGCAAAGTTACTGATAATAATGGATAAAATGGAAAGTGTCCATACTAATTGTCGCGAAAGTGTTTCGGCAAATAATTTGAGTTTATGAGAAAACTTGTATAACGGTGCCGTTGTTAAATGACGAGATTTTTGATTTAACCATTGTAAATAAGTAGCTGGAGCTAACGAAATTGTTTGTGAATCGGCAGTGGTTACGATGCTAGTGTTTTGCTTATTTGCAGTTTCATTTACAAACAAATCATCATCGCCTGAGTATAAATAAATGTGCTTGCTAAAACCATTATTTTTAAGAAATAAATTTTTTGTGTAAAGTAAGTTTCGACCAACCCCCATGAAAGGATGACCATTCGCAGCCATCGATAGATACTGAACTCCATTCCAAAAAGCATCGTATCGAATCAAAAGATTTAAAAGACCTTTTTCTTTTTGATAAGGTGAATAACCTAATACTATTTCGGTGGTATCAGGATTGTATCCTTTAACCATTTCGGTTATCCAGTTTTCAGATGCAGGCATGCAATCAGCATCGGTAAAAAGCAATAGATTATTCTTTGCTGCTTTTATTCCAATATTGACAGCGAGTTTTTTTGTGTGAACAAATTTTTTGTCAATAGGTATGGTTGTATAATATAAGTTGGGATATTGGGTTTTTAATTGAGCCAAAATCATATCTGAATCATCGCTTGAACTGTCGTTAACAACAATGACTTCGAAATTGGGATATTTCTGTTTGATTATTTGTGGGATATGGTTTTTTAAGTTTTCAGATTCATTGCGTGCACAAATAATTACAGAGACAGCTGGCAAAGTAGCTGAGGCATTGTTGGCTTTGTTTTTTTTTCTTAAAACAAAGCCTGTTGTGATATAGTAAATAAGTTGATATATGGTGCTAACTGCAAGTAATCCAGATAGAATCCATCCTGTTGTTGTTTCAGGATATTGAATAAGTTCTTCCATTGTAACTTTTTTTCAAAAGTGCAACTTTTTTTGAAAGTGTCGTGGGTAAAATCCAGTTTTTATTAGTGATAATTATGGATTTTAATTTATTAGAACAAGAACATAGCAAATAAAGACAATTTTACTTCTGAAAATACTGAATTATGACTTAGAAGCTGTTTCAATTTTATAGATATCTGGATTTTTAGATTATAGAAAGAGAGAGAAGATAAAAAAGATGAAAATAGAATGTTCAACATCCGGAATTATCTAAAATATCTTATTGATCTGTCTAATATCTATTATTCTTCCTAACTCTGTATTCATTTAAATTAAATTTAAACAGTTACTTAATTTCTGAAACCAAAATTAAGTAATGAATTGAGAGTAATCAATATAATTGTCTAATGCTGATTCATTAACAGTTCTGATGATCAAATGTTTTTGTTTATTTGGGCAAATATACAAGGTCACTAACATTTGTATTATTGCCAAGAATTTCGCGTGCCTCTAATGCAAAATCGGCCATTCTTCCCCAACCCCATCCGCCAGGAGGAGTGAAATTAACATCATTTTCTGCCCTTGATACTGGAATAATTACAAATTGGCGTTTCCCATCAATAAAAGGATTCAATACGTAGGTAAGTAAATATTTTGCATCAGTTATTACTGTGTGTTGATTATCTTTAGTTAGTTCAATTCGAAGTATTGCTGCTCCATCGCGAGGAGCTGTTCGTTGTCCCGATAGAAAATTCCCTAGACTGTAGGCTACCAGATAGTTTTCATTTATATTTCTATTCCATTCCATAGGTTGTAGCACATGTGGATGCGATCCTATTATTATTTCAATACCTTTTGAACGAAGAAAATTTTTTAATGCTACCTGACTTGTCGAGGGAGTGGTTTGGTATTCATCGCCCCAGTGAAGAAACACAATAATTTGATCGGGTTGATGGGCTTTGGCTTGAATAATGTGAGAGGCTATTTGACTGGTGTCAATGTGATTTACGATAGTGCCAATCGGAATTTTTATGCCATTGGTTCCATAAGTATAATTTAAAATGGCAAGTTTAAATCCGTTTTGATTAATTATTAAAGGATAATTTTTTGCAAAATCAACCGAGTCTTTATAGGTACCGCATCTTTTAATTCCAAGTTCATCTAGTGTTTCTATTGTTTTTAGAATTCCTTTTTTGTGTGAATCGCAAGCATGGTTATTGGCCGAAACGAACACTTTAAATCCTGCATTTTTGGCCGATATGGCTAACTCTTTTGGAGATGAAAATTGGGGATACCCTTTATATGGTTCTCCTGCTAAGGTTACTTCTAGATTTGCTATGGCAATATCACCATAGGCGAGCTCATCTTTTATATAATCAAAGCACTTGTTATAATTGTATGTATTTGTTTTAGAATCATAAGCAGCTTCAATTTGAGTATCGTGTCCCATAATATCTCCTGCAAACAGAAGTACTAATTTGTTTGAATTTAGTTGAGCAAAACCAATTTGGGAGACAATGAGACAGAGAAGAAGTGTATGGAATTTCATTTTCAGAATTTAAGTAATATTATTGGCTATGCAACGCATTCAGTTATTCTTCAGTGTTTTATGTTTGAATCTTTTATTTAGCGATCGAAAGAAGTTTGAAAAACTAGCTTTGTGCCAATTAATAAAAAGTTATTTTTGATATAACTTACGAAAACTACAATTAAAAGTTAGTGATGGACGCAAAAAGAACATTCGATATTTTAGATGGTTTAAAATTGATTGACAATAAACCTGATATATTGGCAGTTAAGCGCGATGGTTTGTGGGTGAAATTTAGTGTGTCAGAATATGTCGAGCAGGCTAGGCATTTTGCCATAGGATTATTATCTCTCGGATTTCAAAAAGGAGATAAAATTGCTACAGTAAGTAACAATCGACCTGAATGGAATTTTGTTGATATGGGAATGGCAATGGTTGGGGTTGCACATGTACCTATATATCCTACAATTGGCGATGATGAATATAGATATATACTGCAATGTCGTTTAGTTAAGGAATCTTCTGAAAGGCTTTATTTTATTGGAGTATTGGAAAAAATAGTTCTTTTAAATGTTTGTAATTTACTCTATGATGATTATCTTGTAAGGGTATATAGGGGGTAACCCAAGTGCCAAT
>JBBQUP010000178.1:0-3385 GCA_038212305.1 Bacteroidales bacterium | reverse complement strand
ATTTAATAGTATGTAATCTGGAACCAATATCCGAGATACGGTTTCTAATAATGTGTCCGAGGACGGACGTGTTTTTCGCTTTTGTCCCATAGACCTCAAAGATATAAAAAATTTCATAGCACCTCAAAAAAAGAAATAACCTATATTTTCTGCTAATGATTTATAAAAAATAAAATAGTAATCATCACATTTTATTTTCTTGCTTCTCGCTGTTGACTTTAATAAGAAAATCTCATAAATACTTTTATAATCAATCAAAACAGTATCTTTTGCAGTCGTTGACAAATCTGTATCCTTTTTCTCAGAAATTCCAATAAAAACTAATGTATCAGGTTTAATATCAATTAATCTTAGAGTCTTTTTTGTTTTATCTTGGTATTTTAAATCATAGAAACAATTCCTGTATAAGTAAAATCCTGTAGGACTAAATTCCGCCATATTATTTTTCACTTCAGGTTCGAGCTTTTAATTTAGAACCATCACATTCCAGATACCATCGGACTGTCCAAATGAATCAAGCTGAAAAAGAATCAGAAAAAATAGTATTACTTTAAAATTCATATTATCAAATTGTCTGTGGGATTTCGGCAATTACTGGCAACGTTTAATGATACAAAAACATGGCTATTTTACGTGTTAATTGCCTGTTTAATTTAGCGAAAAGTTAACGCGAGTGCAAAAACTACTGAACGGTTGCGGACTGTCATTTTCTATTATCATTGGTTGGTTTAGGACTTATTTTTAATTCATAATTTGTGCTTCTTCCTCCTGCCGACTCTTTTTGTAATACTTCCTTATTTATTAAGTCATTAATATCCCGAAGTGCCGAATCTTTTGAACATTTTGCAATCTTAGCCCATTTCATTGAAGTCAGTTTACCTTCAAATCCATCGAGTAATTTGTATAATACCATTTTCTGTCTTTCGTTAATGATCGTTTTTGAATGTCTGTTCCAAAAATCAGCTTTCAACAAAACGCGTATCAATATTTTGTTTGTTGATTTTAACGCATTTATCAAACAGTTAAGAAACCATTTTATCCATTCTGATATATCTAGGTCTCCTTTTTGTGTATTCTCAAGCATATCATAATAATGCTTTCGCTCTATTCTAATTTGCGCAGACATACTATAAAATCGTTGAGTGCTGTTATCCGATTGAGCTAATATCATATCTGTCAGAGCTCTAGTTATTCGTCCATTCCCATCTTGAAAAGGATGAATTGTGACAAACCAAAGATGTGCGATAGCTGCTTTTATTACTAAATCAATTTCATCTTCCTCGTTAAACCATTTTAGAAAGCGGTTCATTTCGATTTCGATTAAATCAGCATCGGGAGCTTGAAAATGAACTTTTTCTCTTCCAGCGGCACCAGATACAACTTGCATTTGGCCAGATGTATCTTTCCTCCAATCAGCAACTGTTATCTTAAATATTCCACTTCTTCCCATTGGGAACAATGCTGCATGCCAATCAAAAAGTCTATCCTTAGTTAAAGTTTTGAAACAATTATGGGTCGCATCAATCATCATGTCAACCATCCCGTCAACATTTCTATCAGACATAATTGCACCAGCAAATTCCATTCCTAATCTTTGAGCTATTGAAGAACGTACATGCTCAGGATTCAAAAGTTCTCCTTCAATTTCTGCCGATTTTAGTACGTCTAAAGTTAAAGTTTCAAGTAAAGCCTCATCTCTTAATTCAAAACCTGCAGATTCCATTTTTCCAATTAAACGCCCTTGTAGGTTTCTCGCTTCGCTTAACAGATTGACGAACTTGTCGCTATTCCAGATGAAATTTGGCCAATTTTCTTTTTGATGTATATAATAACCCATTCGTCTTGAATTTTGCAACAAATATACATCTTAATCGCTGAAATTTAAAATCATCGTAGCATTACTTGCATTAAATAGGTGGTTTATTCGTTGCACGATGCTTTCTCATGCTTGCAGCTAACTTATATCCAATCACTATAAACTTATCGCTTTTTTTCGATTTTCAGGTTGTATAATCTATTCAGATTCAATTTGTATATGGAACGTTATAGCGTGTATAACAGCGGTCGATGGTAGTAAATGTGGCGGAAATACGGGTTAATTGCCTGTTTAATATTAGTGAAATATTGCGCGAGTGCAGAAACTGGTAAAACTGCTGCGGACGCCATTTTTTATTGGCATTTATTAGGTTTTGTTTTTTATTTGGTATTTATATTTTGTCGTATTTTTATCTCCAAATTTTTCTATTAATCCATTTTTTACAGCAAAATTTAAATCTCGACTTGCTGTTGCTGATGATATATCTCTATTATTCTTAAGATATTCTTTTCTTGTGAAATAGTCGTATTTTATGATTGATTTAAACATGTTAATTCTGTCGATATTTGATAAACTAAAATTCTGAATACTTAACAATTCTTCAAGTGATTCAAGCATAATTTCCAGCATAAACTCAATAAATACAGTCGATTCACCTGTGTTATCCGATTTCCCTAATGCCTCATAATATTTGTCTTGCCGTTCTTTTATTAATATTTCTATTGGTAAATATTCAAAAACGGGATAAGAGCTTTTTAAAATTAATGTTTGCCACAAACGTCCCATTCTACCATTTCCATCGATGAAAGGATGAATAAATTCCATTTCATAATGAAACACACAACTCTTAATTAATACTAAATCATCGTCATTCTTCAAGTAATTAAACAAATCATTCATTAATGGCTTGAGCATTTCAACATTTGGAGCGATATGAGCAACTTCTGAACTCTTAACTACCCCAACAGACTTGTTTCTTAACCTACCTGCCGATTCAACTAATCCATTCATTAAAAGTCCATGTGCATCACAAAATGAAGTAAAACTATTTGGATTCAATTTGTCCAAATAATCATAAACGATTATAGCATTTTTAACTTCTAAAATATCTTTAGTTGGACCTACAACTCGTTTGTTTTCAATTATTGCAGTTATTTGTTCAATCGTTAATGCGTTTCCTTCTATTTCTAATGAGGAGTGAATTGTTTTAATCCTATTTTTCTTTCTTAATTCAGTCGGAGGTTTACTTAAGTGAGCAGAATTAACTTCACCAATCTTTTCTGAGATTGAAGCAACTAGTTTTAATATTTTTCCTGTTATACGATATGGAGGTTTCATTCAAATCAATTTTGATAGTATCATTTGATAGTATCGAAGATAAAGTTTTAATGTCAAATTACAAGTTATTTACTATTTTTTTGTCTTTCCTAAAATCAATACTTCGGTATTTAATATCATATATATCTGATTATCAGCAAAACAAGCCATATAATATTTGCATAAAGCCCTGAAAATCAGTATCTTAGTAGATTATTCCATAATTTATTAAGAATGATCTTCAGGGCTAGC
>JBBQUP010000177.1:0-3427 GCA_038212305.1 Bacteroidales bacterium | reverse complement strand
GTAATCTCACGCAAGAAAAACTCATGATGATAGCCGACTGTTCGTTTATTGATCGTGCCGAAAATGTAATCATAACCGGAGCCACCGGTTGTGGCAAAAGCTATCTTGCTTGCGCTCTTGGCAGACAAGCTTGCACCCAGGATTATCGAACATTGTACTTCGGAATTAATCGCTTTTTAGAAAAAATATCCACATCAAAACTTGATGGAACATACATCAAGTTACTCAATCAGATCTTAGTAAATGACAAAAATATAAATAACTAATTATCAGCAAAATAAGCTCTTATATTTTTGTCATGTACTAAGATCATTTTTAGTGGCTTTAAATAAAATGGATTGAACTTTAAACAGTCACAATCGCTAACAGTTAAAAATCATTAATTCGTAATTTAGAATCTTAAATTATATTAATTGTAATGTATTAACATTGAGTGTTTTGCAATGAATATTATTTAGAATTAATCTAATTAAGGTTAATTCTTCCTTGCAATATAGTTGTGTTTCGTTTAATTGTTATCTATATTTGTTGAACAAAAATAGATGTAAACTAAAAACACATAGCGATGACAACTTTGCAATTCACACACACATTATTAGGGTTGCAGGATAAACTTAAATATTTTGCAATAAGTCTAACCTCCAACACCGACGACGCTGACGATCTTTTGCAGGAAACAACTTTGAAGGCGTTGACCTACCGCAGTCAGTTTGTTAATAATACCAATTTTAAGGCTTGGGTATTTACCATTATGAAAAATACGTTTATTAATAATTATAGACGTGGCCAGAAAACTCGTAATACATTTGATGGTACAGAAGATGCTTTACGTGTGGCAGATAAAAGGAATTACGAATCCGAAACTCCCGAAAACGTTCATCATGTTTTAGAGTTAAATAAGGCTATCGATCGGCTAACAGATGATTTTAAAATTCCTTTTAAAATGCATACCGAAGGATTTAAGTATAAAGAAATTGCCGAACAATTAGCCTTGCCAATAGGTACGGTAAAAAGCAGGATATTTTTCACCAGAAAAAAGCTTCAGGTAATGATAAATGATTAATTGTTTATTCGTTGTTTAAACCGGTGAGAATCATTTTTTACCGGTTTATATTTTTATATTTGAGTAAAATTATACTGATTAAATGAATACAGAATCGAAAGCGAATCGATATGAACGCTTGTTTACTCAGATTGAACATTTATGTGTTGCTACATCTTTCCCAATTTCGCGAATGGCAACAATTTCAGCCATATTGCATCATAAATTAAAAGGGTTTTTTTGGACTGGTTTTTATTTGCTTCAAGAAACAGAATTAGTTGTAGGACCATATCAAGGATCTTTGGCATGTTTAAAGCTTAAAAAAAAATCTGGGGTTTGTTGGGCTGGCATCAATCAGGAAGCAAGTGTAGTTGTTGCTGATGTTGATAAATTTCCTGGACACATTGCTTGTTCCCCTTTAAGTAAATCGGAAATTGTAATTCCTGTTTTTGACTCAAATAACAATGTTGTTGGAGTTTTAGATATAGATAGTAAAGAATTAAATGCTTTTGATGACTTGGACCGAGTAGGGTTGGAAAAAATTGTATCTCTTATTTATAAAAATTTCGAATCAAATACCTCATGCAGTTGTACCAATTCCTAAATTAAATGAAAGGGGCATTAGTTACTGGTAGTGCAAAACGATTAGGTGCCGAAATATGTAGACACCTTGCCAAGTGTGGATACAGTGTGGCTCTTCATTATAATTCTGCGCACAACGAAGTCGTTGAATTGTCAACCGAACTTAGTCAAACTTACCCCACTCAGCTTTTTCCTGTTTTGCAGTATGATTTAACAAATTGGAAACAATCCCATACGATATACGATCAAATCCCAGCAAATTTCCCCCCAATTAACTTGCTTATTAATAATGCAAGTGTATTTTCAGCATCTTCAATTTCAAATTTATCAGATAAGGAACTAGACGCAAATTTTTCGTTGCATTTATTTACTCCGCTTAAATTAATTCAATCATTTGCTAAAAATTTTAAAGAAGGAGTGATCATAAATATGATTGATTCAGCGGTTAATAAAATAGAATTCGATTATGCTGCTTATCTACTTTCTAAAAAAAGTTTAATGGATCTTACGCAAATAGCTGCGTTAGAATATAGTCCATCTATTAGAGTAAATGGAATAAATCCTGGCCCTTTATTGCCATCTGAAAGTGGGGGAACGGATAAGTTTAAACTCGTTGTTAGTAACTCACCTTTGCAAGAAAAGGTGGCTATATCTTCCATCCTTCAAACTATTGATTTTATAATGTTAAATGAACATATGACTGGTCAAATTATTAATGTTGACTCAGGAATACATTTAACGTAGTAAAGCGTTTGCAGATAAGATATTGTGTAATTTCAAAATTATTATTAACTTATAATGAGTTTTGCTTTAAGTGATTAATCCAATTTCTTTTTGAATACAAGAAAAATATGCTAGCTGAATTACAAGTAAAAAAGTTGCTGCTTAGAGCTTATATTGGTTTTAATCAGCACGAGATAGGCAAATTACAAGATGTTAATATTCATTTTAAAGTGTATTATGATACATCTGTCGAGGAATTATCTGACAAGCAAGAAGATGCAATGGATTATAAGAATTTAACTAAGCAAATTATTGCTTTAGTTGATGGAAATCAATTTAATTTATTGGAAAATTTAACTCATCAAATATTAAATTGTTTGATGTTAGAGGAAAGAATAAAGAAAGCGATTGTAGAAGTAGAGAAACCACATGCGCTGCGATTTGCAGATAGCGTATCGTTCACGCTAACTGATGTAAAGTCATAGAATTTGGAGTGATATATTTAAAAGGTGTTTACATTTTATAGATGTCTAGAAGATAATGGGATAGGAAGATAGGAAGATGAAAAAAGAATGTTTAATACGGAATTATCTAATAACTTCTATATGCGTCTAATATTTTTTATTCTTCCTATCTCTGAATTCATTTAAATTATTAACACCTCAATCAATGAATCGTGTTCTTATCTCTGTTGGATCGAATATTAATACCCACAAGAATATTCAACTCGCAATTGAATACTTAAAAGAAATTTGTGAAATTGAAAAAATAAGCGAGTTGATTCAAACTCTGCCTATTGGAATAATTGATCAGCCTAATTTTACCAACGGTGTTATTCAATGCATTACCAACCAACCTCAACTTGTGTTTAATGAATCGTTGAAGATTGTTGAAGATAGAGTCGGGCGCGATAGAACCAGAGCTAAGTTTGGACCTCGTGAAATTGATTTAGATATTATTAAGTGGAATGGATCTGTTGTGGATAGTGATTATTATTCTCGCACATTTCTTCAAGAGCTTGAAAAAACCATTGCTGAATAATTTTGAGTATATCGATGCAAATGCTACTTTAGATTTTAT
>JBBQUP010000176.1:0-3538 GCA_038212305.1 Bacteroidales bacterium | reverse complement strand
ATTGAATAGATAATGGTTCTTCGTCCAGCCCAAATGGTTTTTACCAATTGCACTAAGTCAATTTCGTCGTCTTTAATTATTGGTTTTTCGTTTTCCATTTTATATTATAATGGGAATGATTGTTATTTTTTATTTAGACTTACAATAGTTGCTAATGTTAAACCAATAGAGGCCATCGTACTTCCAATGGCAAGCCAGGTTGAAGCAGATACTTTTTCTTTGTCAGGTTTAGTAGGAATGATGATTTCCGATCCTGGTCGAACTTGCGGAAAAAAACTAAGGCCTAAAAAACTTTTTGTTGAAGAAGCTACACCATTTGGATGTAAAACATATAGCTTCGATCGTTTTGACTTTACTCCAAATCCACCTGCTTGATTTACATATTTGCGTGCTGATTTTCCTTTCGAATAAGTTAATGTTAATGGATTTAAAACTTCGCCAGATACTTTTATCGTTCGTAATTCACTGGGAATAATTAACTCATCACCCGCCTTCATAACTATATCGGCCTTGGAGCCGGGGAATGCTATAATTTTATCGAGATCAATCCCTACAATTTCGAATTCAATTTCTGAAAATGTTAATGTACTATCTTTTATCATTAACTCCTCTCGCAAACGTTTCATTTTTGCGGTTATTTGCACCCGGCGAGTTAACATTGCACCCTGAGGGAAGCCTCCTGGAAGAATTCCTCCAGCGCGATTAATTATTTCAGAAACTCGCTCGTTTTTTGTTGACAATTGGTAAGATCCTTTGTATTTAACTTCTCCCAATATAGCCACAGTGCCGCTGGCATTGTAACCGGGCGATTTTCGAACAAATATTTGGTCAAATGGGTTTAAAAGAAATTCTTTATCGTTTTGACTTAATTGTAGGTTGCGCGGTACTTGAAACTGAAAAATATGAGATGTTTTATTTCCTCCCTCAAGTGACTCTTCGTATGATAATCTTCGAGCAATTTCAATAGAGGCTTCTGATGCTGACTCATTAAAACTACCACTGGTAAGTATTAAATCCTGCAACGACATGTTATCTTTGAAAGGGTATTTGTCAGGTTTTTGTACTTCACCTGATATGGTAATGAAACGATCTTCGCGTACATCTTTAATGGAGGATATATATACAATATCTTCGCGTTTAAGTGTAATATCCGAACTTCCCGATGTTACATCACTAACTTTAAATGAGATATTTTCAAGGGATAAATCATTTGTTATTCGAGTAATTAAACCGCGATTTAGAAAAGCATCTTCACGAATTCCATCTGCTTTAGCAACTAATTGAGATAAGGTTAAGCCTTCGGTTAGTTCATAGTTTCCAGGACGAAAAACGGCTCCTTCAATAGATACACGATTTCGGTAACGATTTAAAACTTTTCCGGCAACAATACTATCTCCATTTGTGAGTAGCTGCGAGTTGTAATCTTTTATAAGTACATCTTTAAATTCAAGCTCTCTGCTATTATTACTATAGATAGATATTCGCTGACTGTATGCATTTTCGGTAAATCCTCCTGTGTACTTGATAATGTCACTTACTTTTTCGTTATCCTTAGCCTCAAAAATGCCATTCCGTTTAAATTCTCCTGATGTTTTTATGCGATTTAAGTAGGTTGGTACAAGAATAATGTCATTATCAGCTAAAGTTATATTTACATTACTATTGGCATTGATTAAGTAATCATATACATCGAGCTTATTAATAATTTTGCCATCTCGGATGACATGAATTTCACGAAAAGATCCATTGGTGTTTGGGCCACCACATAAGTACAATGCATTAAAAGCAGTTGCCGTTCCGGGTAAGGTATAGGTTCCTGGGGCAAATACTTCACCAATCACATTGACTTTTATGGCTCTAATTTGGCCAACATTAATTGTAGCATAGGTGCGTGGATTTGAAGCGTTAAGATCACTGTATATGAGCGATAGTTTTTGAGTTAGTTTTTTGGTAGCCTGATCGAAATTTAAACTGCCAACATTTACAGTACCAATTTCGGGAATAACCACATTCCCATTTCTATCAACTTTAAGGGTGTAGTTTTTTTGTGACGCACCCCAAATGTCAATCACTAATTCATCGCCTGGCCCAATTACATACGATGAGCCTACTGCAACGTTAATGGTGGGTTCGAATGTTAGTTTGTCGTTGTTGAAAAATTGAAATCCAAATATATCTGGATTCACCTTCGTAGAATCGATAGTTACTTTATCGGACAATGGAATGTCGTACAAGTCGGTATCTTCGTCTAATTTAGATTTATTGGGAGTGTTTTTATTTGATTTAACCTCATCCATTCTTTCCTTAAGCTGATCGATTTGAGTTTGTGACATTCCTCTTGCTTTGGCTAGCGACATCGCATCGGATTCGCTGAGTCCTCGCTTTTTAATCTCATCCATCATTGTAAGTATTTGTTTGTCGGACAAAGTTGATACTTCAACGGTTTTAGGATCAGGTAATTGAGCTGACATTGTGGTTAAACCTGCTAACAGGAGGGCTAATGCAAATATTAAAAAACGTAATTTCATTTTTATTAAATTATAACAATTTGGCTTGGTTAATTTTCATGTTAGTAAACGAACTCAGGCTATAGATATTATACAGTTGTAAAACAATTGCAAATATAAACAAATTGGTTGAATGAGATTAGATCGCCAAGTTGCAAACTGATTGATAGTAGTTTTATAACTTTAGTTAAAATATCTCAGATAAACACTTGCTGCTTATTCGCTTACAGTCGATTTATCATCTGCCTGTGGGAAAAATTTCTTTTGGAAGATGATGATGATAAATATTCCTACCGAAATGGCACTATCAGCAACGTTAAATACGGGTCGAAAAAACATATACTCGCTCCCTCCAATAAATGGAATCCAGCTGGGATAATGTCCTTGTATAATTGGAAACCAAAACATGTCGACTACCTTACCATGTAAAAATCCGGCATAACCACCCGATTCGGGTAGAAATTGAGCCACTTGCTTAAAATGAGGCATGTATTCAGGACTATCGCTGAAGATTAATCCGTAAAATGCACTGTCAATTATATTTCCAATGGCACCAGCTAAAATCATCGATAGGCAAATAATAAAACCAGTTGTGGCTCCTTTTTTAATCGTTGAATATAAATAATAAGCAATGCCCGAAACAGCTACAATGCGAAATATGCTTAAGAATAGCTTTCCGAAATCACCTCCGAACTCCATACCAAAAGCCATTCCATTGTTTTCAACAAAATTAATGTAAAACCAATTGCCTAAAACACTGGTTTTTTCGTAAAGAGCCATGTGTGTTTTAATCCATATTTTAAGAATCTGATCGATTAAAAGTATTGTTGAAATGGTGATAATTGAGATTTTTCCTGTGGTTAGTTTCATTTCCGATGTATATAAATTGCGGTTAATTCTAAATAAAATTTTTGTTTTTGATGGAGCAAAAGTAGGCTTTTTGGTTTGGTATAAACGTATAAAAAGGCAATCTCCTTTAAAGAAGATTACCTTTTTTTATCAAATAGATATCTTTTACTTCTGCTTTTCTT
>JBBQUP010000175.1:0-3553 GCA_038212305.1 Bacteroidales bacterium | reverse complement strand
ATTGACTTTGGTGCCAAATTGGAAAAGGCAACTGTTGAAATTTTCGACATCAACGGCAAAATGTTCTACAGCCGTTCAATCGAAAATGCTTCGAAAATGAACTTGATTACAAATGGTATTCTTAATAAAGGATTCTATATTATTAAGGTTAGCGATGGTCAAAATAGTATTAACCAAAAGTTAATTGTAAAATAATTAGCATTGAATCATATTTAGATTGGGGTGGTTTAATTGACCACCCTTTTTTGTATAAAGGAATATTTGCGACTTGATTTTAATCAAAAAAAATCATGAAAACAGAATTTTTTTTAACTTAGTACTTTATAGGATATAATGATGTATTTCATTTGGCTAATAAATTCATTAAGAGTACAATCAAAAAACAATAAATAGGTCTGAGACCTTATTTCATTGAATTTTAAACACCAATTGGAATTATCAATATATTAGTAGCTCAAAGCAATTATCATTTCACACAATTTCGGGCAATTAGAAACATATAAGGTACGGCATTGTATCAATTGCTATTTCAAAACAAACACAAAAACATACCTCGTTATTTCGTTTTAAGATTATATTTGCACCTAAAAACTATATAACTCACTAATAACTAGTTTCATGAAAATAACAAGAAAGCATTTCGGAACAACAATAATTAGTTTCTGTATTAGATTAATTTTACCAATAATTCTTATTGTTTTTAATGGTTTAACACTAGAAATGAAAGGTCAACTACTGGCCTCGACAAGTTTCGAAACATTTGCTGATGAAGTCCCATACACCAAGGCAAGTTGGGTAACGGATGGATTTACCGTACCTTGGGTAAATGGCTTTGATGCAAACAGAGCAAATACCGATAATGCTTTTGCAAAAACAGGAACAAATTCGCTCAGGATTAAATATCCCGTAAACACATTTGGTACAAGCAATAATGGAGCACAAGCACCTTTAATGGTTACACCATCCGATGAATTATTTTGTTCCTATTGGGTTCGCTTTAGCGATGATTTTGATTGGGGTGGAAGTAGCGAAGGAGGGAAGTTGCCTGGATTAGCAGGTGGTGGCAGATGCAGTGGATGCGCAACATGTACAGGAACAAATGGTTTTTCGGCTCGTGTAATGTGGCGATCAGGAGGAAAAGCTGTACTTTATTTGTATCATTTAGATAAACTTAACCCTCCTTGCGGCGATAATATTACTTTACAAGTTTCCCCTGGTGTCGATTTTTATTTCCAAAAAGGAAGATGGTATAACATTATGCAAAGAGTTAAAGTGAATACGGGAAGCAATCATGATGGTGAAGTTGAGTTATGGATAGATAATCGCCCCGCACTTCTAAAAACTGGAATTCATTTTGTTGACAATGGCGATAAAGTTGACTGTTTGTATTTTTCTACTTTTCATGGAGGAAGTGATGCTAATTGGGCTCCATCAGTTGATTGTTTTACATGGTTTGATGATATTAAAATAGGAAAGACCGCAGCCGATGTAACAATAAATACGTCATCAGATCTTATTGCACCAACTGCACCAAGTGCTTTAGCTTCAAGCAATATTTCTGATATTAGTTTCTCATTAGCATGGACAGCAGGAACTGATAATGTTGGTGTTACAGAATATGAAGTCTATTTGAATGGTGTTTATAAAACATCATTAACAGGCATAACTGGGACTGTTACTGGATTAACCCCGTCTACAACTTATGAAGTAACTTTAGTGTCAAAAGATGCGGCAGGCAATTCATCTCCAGTAAGTTCATCTATTTCTGTTACTACCGTTGCTGGTTGCGGTGCTGCTGTGCCTTGGACATCATTCCCTATTGCCTCGCAAGCTGGTGTTTTTACTGCCGAATTCGATGTCACTCTTGGTAGTAACAACATGGATGGACTTGTTGGTTTTTCAACAATCACACCTTCGGGGACTCTCTATTCTTTAATTGCTTGTAATACATTGTTTAAAGTAAATATTACAGCTCGTAATGCGAATGCATATGCAGCTGAAAATGTACTAGCTTATACTGCCGGTACAAAATACCATGTTCGAATGGTAATTAATGTTGCTACACATAAATATGATGTTTTTGTTACCCCTCAAGGTGGTGCTGAAGTAACAATAGCAACAAATTACTCTTTCAGAACAGAACAGGCGGGTGTTGCTTCATTAGATTATTGTTCAATTATTACTAAGGATTGCAGTTTAAAACTCGAAAACTTGGTTGTAGCTGGAGCACCTATTAGTACAGGACTTATACATAACAATTTGACAGATATTCGCAAAAATATTCGGTTATATCCTAATCCTTTAAAGCAAAATGAATATTTGACCATTGACTTTGGTGAAAAAATATTGAAAGCCGATATTAATATTTTCGATATCGAGGGTAAACTTATTTTCAAATATTCAATTGAAAATGCTTCGACTATAAATTTCAAAACTAATGAAGTATTACAAAAAGGATTTTACATTGTAAAAATGAATGATGGTGTAAGTTCATTCAATCAAAAGCTTATGGTAAAATAACTTTTTGTGCTATTTCTAAATATTACTTGAATAAAAACAATCTAAGAGTTATTTGTCACATTAAATTTAAAATCAACGAACAATTTAACTAATGCGATTTTTATGAAAAAAAAACTATTTATTTCGATTTTTGTGTTATTTGCTTTTTGTTTTCAACAAAAAAGTGTAGCACAACAGGTGTTTTTTGCTGACTACGATGCAACATCAACTGGTGGAACAGGCAATGCTGCTGTAGGGGATCATTCTGGTTCATTGTCAGTGTCAAATCAATTTTTCTCGGGCCGGTGTGGATTAGCAACAACTCCAGCAGTTGTTTCTGGTAGACCGGGAGATGGCGTAATTCGTTTTGAAACCCGCCAAAGTGATGGTAATTATGCGAGTACAAGTGGTAATAGATCTGAATTAAAATATACAAATCAAGCGCTTAATAATAGCAATAATACACCAACTGAATTATGGTATGCTTGGAGTATTTATATTCCAGATCCTGGCACAGGAATTAGTAAATGGGATGGTGGTGACAATGCATATGCTAGCCCCCAAAATGCTGGAGATGGCGGTGGAAGAGAAATTTACATACAAATTCATGCTCCCGATGGTATTGATTTAAATGGAAATACTGAAAATCCACCTTTAGCTTTTTATAGGTCAGTAGATGCATCAAAACCAAATGTTGGTTATTTTAAATTTACTTGGCGTTGGAATAATAACGCTTCGGGTGAAAGCAATAGCCTTCCTATTTCTATCGAGTTAGGTGAATGGACTGACTATGTCATGAGAGTGGTTTGGTCAAACAGTTCATCAAATGATGGAGCAATTGAAATATGGAAAAATGGTGTTAAAGTTGTAAGTGTATTGAATACCAGAGTTGGATACAATAATATGGCCTTCTCTTATTTCAAACAAGGCATTTACGCTTTCGACTGGAACAATGGAAATACTACCCCCGATGCTTATAATGCTGTTGCTTATTATGATGAAGTTAAGTTATACCAAGGTTCTACTACCTATGATAATATGAAGCCACGGCGTG
>JBBQUP010000174.1:0-3636 GCA_038212305.1 Bacteroidales bacterium | reverse complement strand
TATTTTTAAGACGGATCTCGTAATAAAGTCTTTTGTTATTTTTAGTACTTCCCAATAATTTCAAAGATCGTGTCGCGCTTTTCAGTTGCCCGATTTGCGGAGTGCAAAAGTAGATGTTCTTATTTTAATCTCCAAACATTTTTTGAAGTTTTTTCGCCGAATCAAGCTTTTCTTATCATCGATAAAATCACTCTAATATTAGCATCCAAATCCTCTCCCCTTTTTCGTCCTAACCAACCGTTATTGGCTCAAAAAGCGGATGCAAAGAAATAGGTTTTGTTTGGGATTTCCTAATCATTCAAACTCTTTTAATTGAGATTTTGTGTTAAAAAATATTACATCACTAACACTTAAATGATTGTCTCATGAATTTTATACTAATAACGCTGAATTTAAGGCAGATTTAGACTATCGAAATAATCTTTTATTTATATTTACCGCACTTAACACCATACTTAACGATGATACACTTTCTCAAATTCGAAATTTACTTCTCAATTGCACTGACATCTTTATTTCTAATTGGATGTGACGATAAAAACGATACACCTTCAGAATCGATTAAGGTGAACGAATTTATCAGCGATACTATGTCGGACTATTATTACTGGAACGAACAAATACCAAAGAGCGGACTAAACAAAGCATCAGATCCGAATGATTATTTCGAAAGTCTCTTGTATAAACCTGTTGATAAATGGTCGTTTATTACAGATGACTATGAAGGACTAATGGCCCATTTGTCAGGAACATTCACTACTAATGGCATGGAGTTTATATTAAGCTATACCGATAACTCAAAAACAAAAATCTTTGGAATTGTTGAATACTGCGAAAAGAACAGTCCGGCGCATAATGCTGGTATTCAAAGAGGTGACCTAATATATAAAATTAATGGCGAACAATTGGATGTTAATAACTATCAGCGTTTATTAATGCTACCAGATTATACTTTAACATTAGCTACGCGTTCAATTAATGGCGATTTTACTCCTCTCTCTCCATCAATAAATTTAAATTCTATTGAATTGGATGTCGATCCCGTATTCTTGACAAAGGTATTTAACTACAACGGCATTAAAACAGGCTATTTGATATATAATTCATTTATTGGAGATGAGGATGATGCACATTTAAAAAGTGCATTTCAATATTTTAAAGATAATGGGGTTACTGAGTTAATTATTGATTTGCGATACAATTCGGGTGGACTTGTGAGTTCGGCAAATTTAATGTGTTCGATGGTATTACCGGCTTCGTATTCAGGACAGATTATGTTTAATTATACATACAATGAGGATTTTACCAATTATCTGAAAATTAATGAACCAGATTATCTCGAGTCACAAAAACAGCGAATAGTTGCCACTCCTACTAATTTATCGTTACAACGCGTATTTGTATTAACTACAGAGAATACCGCTTCGGCTAGTGAGTTGGTAATATATGGACTTAAATCGTTTATAAACGTTGTTCAAATTGGTAGTCAAACAACTGGAAAATATTATGCATCAACTACTTTTCAAAAGGAGGATGAATATACTAATTGGGCAATTCAACCTTTATTTGCCCGTCTTGAAAGCAAGGCTCAAGGAATAGATTATACTCAAGGATTAATTCCCAATATTGTAAAAGATGATGATTTATTTACCCCTCTAGGTGATGAAAGTGAGCTATTGCTAAATACTGCATTAAATCAGATCTACGGCAGCTATCCCACAAAAGCATTAAAGAAAGGACGAATTGCTAATTTACAACAGCTAGTTGGGAGCAAAATGAAATTGCATCCTGAGAAATTTAGGATGTTAATTAAGAACCCGATTAAATAACTAAGATTAAGGCCTAGAGATGGGCTTTTTTTATTTTTTTAAATAGTTCAGATGCAAACACAAAATTATTTAACGTCTCATTATCAGTATCAAAAATCTCATCTTTAGTTCCTTCCCAAAATTTTTGACCTTTATAAATAAAGATGATTTTCTCACCAATACTCATCACAGAGTTCATATCGTGAGTGTTGATAATGGTTGTGATATTGTATTCTTGCGTAATCTCCTGAATTAATTCATCAATTAATATGGCTGTTTGAGGATCCAAACCTGAATTCGGTTCATCGCAAATAAGATACCTTGGATTAAGCGCTATTGCACGGGCAATGGCTACACGTTTTTGCATTCCACCACTAATTTCGGAAGGGTAAAATCCATTTACCTTCTCGAGATTGACTCGATGAAGACAAAAATTTACTCGTTCAAGTTTCTCTGCTTGAGACATTTTCGAGAATATATCGAGTGGGAATTTAATGTTTTCTTGAACAGTCATGTAATCAAAAAGCGCAGATCCTTGAAATAACATCCCAATTTCTTGACGTACTTCTTTTTTCTGATCCGTGCTCATTTTTGAAAAAATCCGATCATCATATCGAACTTCACCTTGATCGATAGTATGCAGTCCTACAATCGATTTAATTAACACCGTTTTCCCAGAACCACTTTGGCCTATAATCAGATTTGTTTTACCGGGCTCAAAAGTGGCAGAGATATTTTTCAAGACCTGATTCCCATCAAACGACTTGCATAAATTTACTACTTCTATCATGCTAACAACAATTGAGTCAAAAGTAAATTAAAAAGCAGAATTTGAATGCTACTCACAACAACTGCTTTGGTACTGGACTTTCCAACCTCTAATGCACCTCCCGAAGTGTAATATCCCCAATATGCAGAAATGGTTGAGATAATAAATGCAAATACCACTGATTTTATTAGCGAATAAACCACATAAAAAGGTTTAAACGAATATTGAATTCCATATATATAATCAGCTGATAGAACCTGACCTGACAATGAACCTGCAAGCCACCCTCCAGTAATACCAACTCCCATACTGATTATCACCAGAAAAGGGAAAATAAATACAGATGCGATTACTTTAGGTAAAACCAAAAAGGAAGCCGAGTTAATACCCATAATCTCCAGTGCATCAATTTGTTCGCTCACCCTCATGGTTCCAATCTCACTTGCAATATTCGATCCAACTTTACCCGCTAAAATTAAGCAAACAATGGTTGATGAAAACTCAAGTAAAATAGAATCTCGCGCAGCTAAACCCAGTGCATATCGGGGAACAAAAGGCATATCGAGGTTGTAAGATGTTTGCAGAGTAATAACTGCACCCATAAAAACAGATATTATAGCAACAATGCCTAAACTATTAATTCCAAGATTTTCAATCTCAAGAATAAGTTGCCGTATAAAAATAGAATGTTTTTCGGGACGCCCAAAAACCTTTTTAACAAAAAGCGTGTATCGTCCAATATGGTAGAAAATCGTAAGCATAATTCGACATTGAATGAATGATGCTAATATATATCTTTCCAATGAAATCACCTAATTCGGACTAAATATACATCGAATAATCATTGGCAGAAAAACATTTTAATTAATAATTAACAAGTGTCATTGCCTATCACCTTCTATTTTCATAATTTCGTGACCAAATTAAAAACCACAACAACAAATGACTTTAAAAGATAAAACCTATTGTGTGATTATGGCTGGTGGAATAGGCAGTCGCTTTTGGCCATTAAGTCAAACACAAACTCCTAAACAGTTTTTAGATATTCTAGGAATTGGT
>JBBQUP010000173.1:0-3681 GCA_038212305.1 Bacteroidales bacterium | reverse complement strand
ACTAAGATCTATCTTCGAAGAATATGGCGAAGTAGCATCTGCAAAAATCATCACCGACAAATTAACTGGTAAAAGTAGAGGTTTTGGCTTCATCGAAATGCCTAGCGACGAATTAGCTCAAAAAGCAATTGATGAGTTAAATGGAGCTGAGTTAGACGGACGTACCATTGTTGTTAACAAATCAGAGGAGCGCAAAGAAGGTGGTGCTCGTCCAAGAGGTAACTTCAATCGCGGTGGAAACACTGGCGGCGCTGGTGCTGGCGGTGGAAACACTGGCGGCGCTGGTGCTGGCGGTGGCGGTTACAAAGGCGGCCAAAGTCGTAGCGGTGGTGGATTCAACCGTAGCGAAGGCGGTCAAAATCGTGGTGGTGGAAACACTGGTGGTGGAAACCGCAGCCGTGATAATCGTTATGAGTAATACTCAATTTTGTTTTTGATCATCCATCCGTTAAGGAACTTATATAAAGAAACAGGCCGAACATTATTGTTTGGCCTGTTTCTTTTCATTTACACCCAACTAATTGGCAACTCCTTCCCCAGCCAATAATTTATTCAGTTTTTTTCGCGATAAAAATATTCTGCTTTTTACAGTACCCATTTTTAGCTGCAACTTTTCCGCAATTTCGCAATATTTATATCCTTCGATATGCATAACTAAAGGAATGCGATACTCATCATCTAATTCGGTAATTGATTTCGACACCTGTTTCATCGAAAGAATTGAATCGGGCTTATCATCAGACACCAATAACTGACTTATCCCATACTGATCAATTGTTTTATCAATTCGCTTCATTTTTTTTTCTTTGCGATAATTGTTGATGAATATATTTCGCATAATGGTAAAAACCCAAGCTTTAAAATTGATGTTTTCGCGAAACTTATCTCGATTAATTAATGCTTTACAAAACGTGTCTTGCATTAAATCTCGAGCATTTTCGGAGTTTAAGGTTAATTGATTAGCAAATCTCAACAAACTTTCACGAACCTGCTGAAGGTTGTAATTAAATTCAATTGCGGTCATTTTCTTTGGGCTTTTGTAAACGTACTCAACTTTCGATAAATCTTTTCTGCAACATTTATCATTCATAGCTGCAAAAACAAACTACTACTCAAACCAAATTGCATTAACTATAACTATTTGTAAATCTGAATTTTACAATAACAATAAATGCATTTTTGTTTATTCAACAAAAATCTGTTTAATAAAGTTACGAAAACTTTAATCAGAAAGTAAAGTGAAATAGATTATAAATTTAGACGAAAATGCAATCTAGGCGAATCAAATCTTTGAACTCCTTTATCAACACTATTTTTCAAAAAAATAAGGCTCTATGTTGATTTAAGTGGGTGGGTTTTTTTCCAAAGACCATTTAATTATTTACCATGCATGTCAAGCGGTTGTTATTTAAGCAATTAATCCTATGCTGACACATTGAAAAATAGTTAGAATAAAGATTGAAAAATAGCCACGAATCGAAGATCGACAGAGTCAATGCACGAATAAAATTATTCGTGACCTGACTGCTTGCAGTCAGATTCGAGCGGTATGCAAAACCTTCCATCAAGAAGGCTCGTGGTCAGAAGTGGTTTCGGGATTCGAGTACAGCAAAGCCATTGCAAATGGTGTTTCGGGTGATAAAATCATATTTAACGAGCCTGATAAATCGGCAGATGATATTCGCATTGCTATTCAAAACGAATCGCTACTTCACATCGATCATTACGATGAATTGTATGAAACCATTACAATTGCCTCACAACAAAAAAAAAGAGCCAAAGTGGCTATCGGCATAAATTTAGATGCAGGCACTTATCCCATCTGGGATCGATTTGGTTTCAAGTACGAAAATGGTGAAGCATGGAATGCTATCAATAAAATTATTCCAAATCCAAACCTCGAATTAGTAGGTTTACACACCCACATTGGAACGTATATATTAGCCCCAACCGCCTATGCCATTGCAACATCAAAATTGGCAGCTTTTGCGGTGCGCATAGAGCAAAAGTATAAATTTTATTTACCTATAACCCAACAACAGTCTCACCCTGTTCAAAAACAATGTCGCGGGGAATGCCTGCGGAAGAGATTTTATCGAGTCCTTTTTGAAGCGATGGAGGCACAACACCTTTTGTTTCGAGCCAATTTTTTGCTAGATCATAATCCCCATTTCCCTGAAGAATAATTAAATCAGCCGACAAATCACTAACAGCCTGCTTCATTGCATCAAAATTAACGCGATACAATCCATTTTCTTCGTTATATGAAAAAGCGCCATGTTTCTCAAAATAATTAAACCGCATCATATTTGCTTTGCCATGCGCACTGGCAGCACCAAAACGGACTGATCGAAATATTCCAGCTAAAAAAGTAACATAGTTATCCATTAGGTTATTCTCGCCCAATTGCCCCATTTCGGTAAGCTTAGTAACCATGTATAATCCAAGTATATCGGCCTTTGCTTCCTCTATAGGAGAAGCTGTTTCCTTTAGCGCATCCTGAACCTCGCCTTTGCCATTAATAGTATTTTTAATTCCTAATCCATGAGCCACTTCATGAAACATGGTGTTTTCAAAAAAAGCATCAAACGTAATATTCGAAATTTGTTCAGGAACAATGAGTTGTTGTGATATGGGCACCAAAATATGATCGAATTTGGCACGCATCGCATTTTTTAGCTGCAATTTACGACTTCCCTTAGCCAGTTGAACTCGCGAATCGTTTGGCAGATTTATTGCAATCGTCTTACTTCCGGCATTACAATCTCCGCCATAAAAAAGCACATCATAGGCACCTAAATCAGAATCAGTTCCATGAGTTTCGGATTTAAATTTCTGCTCAACAGGCAGTGATTGTTGCAAAACAGGCAATAGAGTGGCAAACCGTTTAAGTTTGTAACTCCACTCATGATCTTTGACTAAAATATAGGCTTCAAACGAAGCTTTTTGACCAAATAGAGCATCCTCGTAAGTCTCGATTGGCCCAACTACAAAATCAATATTGTTTTGCTTCATATCGAGCCATGCCATATCACTGTCGAAATAATTACCGGTTATTAAAGCTTCTGATCGAAGTTTAAGGTAATATTTCAAACCCTCATCCTCGGCCAAATCAGAAGCTTTTTTAAGTAACTCAGATGCTTTTTTTAAACCTTCATTATATTCTAAATTGTAGGGGACTACAATAGGCGCACCTGCTGCATTTCTTTGAATAACTGTATATTCACTAGTTTTTGTTGAGTCGGCAATTTTCTCAAACTCATCTTTTGTCATATCAACAGGATAAAAATTAGCTCCCTCTGGCTTCGCTTCAATTTGGTCGATAAACGATTTATTGCCATTCAAACGCTCCCAAGGACCATAATTTATCTCAACAAAAGCCTTCAAATTTTCATCGGTAATTCCAGAAAGTAATTCCTGTTTATCACCCCACGCCTGTTGCCAATATAAATCATCCATGATTTGTCCAACCTTAAAAAATAATGGTAGAATTTTCTTGTCATTTTCTGATAGGACAGATAAATCGGTTGTTAATTTAACTTTTTAGGTATAGGCGCTTAGACCTCCCTTGTTAAGTACTGATTTTATTCATATTTATTTATAATTCACCATCTTTCTTAGTAACACATCGAATATTGTATCCATATTTGACCTTCTATTGTATCTAAAATGATATTCATC
>JBBQUP010000172.1:0-3708 GCA_038212305.1 Bacteroidales bacterium | reverse complement strand
GCTTAGTCCTCCGTCGTTGGTAGTTACAGCAGGCGCACGCTTTCCATTAAAATTTGCACCGCGTATTAATAAGGCACTCAGCCCAAATAACGAAACGGTACAAATTAGCTGGGAATCATTTACACAAGACAATGCACCTGTTGATGGCTATCGGATTTGGCGAGGTTCGAAATACGATGGATCGTATGAGCCACTTATCGACTCAATTGCCAAAACACAATTGGAAGTAACCGACAAGCAGCCACTTGGCACAGGCTACTACCGTTTGCAAGCTTACAATATTTATGGCAACAGCCCAATGTCAACACCCATTATGGTTCAGCTTATCGACTCGTTTCCACCCATAGCCCCAACAGGGTTAAAAGCGTTGGCCGATACCACAGGCCATGTGCATTTAACATGGACAGCTAACACCGAACCCGATATGTTTGGCTATCGCATTTTTAGAGCCAACAGTGCCGTAGAGGAGTTTGCACAAATAACACATAAACCAGTGCCTATAAATGCCTTTGAAGACACGGTGGACTTAAAAACCCTCACCAAAAAAATATACTATCAGGTAATGGCCATTGATATGCGACAAAATCAATCGCCTTTTTCGGAAATACTGCAAGTTGACCGACCCGATATTGTACCACCCGTACCACCCTATATTTACTTGGCTAAAGCCAACGACAAAGGCATTGAGCTGCGTTGGCACATTGGTGCCGACACCGATTTAGATAAACTGGTACTGTTTCGAGCATCCGATAAAAGCACCCAATTTGCCATTGTACACATTGCGCAACCCTATACCGATACCCTTTATTGCGATACCACATTAACGAGCAATGGCATTTATGCCTATCGCTTAATGGCGGTGGATAAAACGGGTAACGAAGCAGTGGCAAATACACCAGTGAGTGTGGAGTATAAAAAAAGCGAAGAAGAGAGTGATTGGATTACACCTAAGGTAAAAGTTCGAAAACGTAAAGGCGTAGTTGAGTTGAGGTGGGATGGTAGCAAGTTAAATGATCGCTATTTAGTGCTTTATGGGAAAAATAAACAAGAAAATTGGCAAATGATAGAAAGAGTTAAAAATGAAGGGTTTTGTGAAATCAATTTATTGGTAAGACAAAATATTAATGAATTTATTCTTAAAAAATAGAATATGAAACAACTTACATTGAAAGTTATTAGTGTTATTGCATTATTTTACATTCCTTATAACGTAACATCACAGTTTTTAATTTCTTATGATTTTGTTACATCGCCTCCTAATTTTTCTTGTCCTTATAATTTTAATGAATACAAGAAAATTACTATTACAGCTAATGGTGGAGAAACATGGGAGAGAAACAAAAGTAATATTGCAGTTATAAAATCATTTATTTACGCTATAAGTACTTTGCCGGCTACTTTGACAATAGAAGAAAGTATTATACCAAATATACTTGACCCTAATTGTGACGAAACAATTATTTATTCCCCTAGCGATTCATGGACGATTGAAAAAACGAATTATGCTAGTTATGGTTCTGCTTTGACATGCACAAGTTGCGAAATAAGAATTTTTGAATATTACAAAATCAAAAACAGTGACAAAAATATAGTTTGTGGAAATGATAAAATAAAAATAGAGGTGGATGATCCGAAAATTTATGGAAATGTAAATTTAATGGTTAAAAAAAAGAATGACAGTTCACTTTTCTTTATAACTAAAGCAATTACTTCAACATCTAAGATTATTGAGTTAGGATTAGAAGACCTGCCACTATGTGATTGGCTCGATAAAGAAATTGAATTTACTGTTGTTCGGCCAGAGGCTATAGAATCAAATCAAGTAATTACATGGCCAGAAGATGTTTCAAGTAAACACACTATTGGAGGGTACTTTTTTCTATCGCCACCAACACTTGCTGATTTTAACTATGATCCTCCCTTATGTAACGAAACGACTGATGCAAAAATGACATTAACATTTCCTCAGTTGCCCAATGTTGATGAATTAGAGTATCTGATAACAATAAAGAAGTATATAGTATCAACAATAGATATATATAGTGGTACAGCATCTTATCTGAGGTATACTGAGGATGGTAAGTATTACGTATACAAGGATGGATTTAGCGAAGGAAAGGAGATTTCAATGGGAATTGGGGGCACACAATTCACAATTGATGAGCTTTGGTTACAAACATTAGACAAGGATGTTGTTGGGGACTTAACTATAACAGCAGGTATGTACTGTTTTGAAGTTCGAAAACTAGGAAAAACTGCAACGAGCCTTTGCACCGAAAAAATTTACAGAGAAATTATACCACCTGCACCTCTAGCTATTTCCCTTGATCCAGTAGAAATACTAAGCACCAATTATCACACTTTAACTCCAACAAGCACAGGCTCTGTAATTTTAACCGCCAGTGGAGGCAAAAGTGGATGCACCTATAGATATAAAATTGGCACTGCTGGAACTTTTGTTAATATGGCTTCCAGTACGGTGACAATTAATTCATTAAGTAATGGAGATACTATATTTCTTACTAATTCAGATGATTGTGCTGTGGTTTCAAGCATCGTTAGTTTTACCCAACCATCAGTATTAACGATTGCAAACAACACAAGCACTACTATTTTACCAACTTGCAACGCTGTTGATGGTGCAAATAGTGCTACTTCATATACAAATGGGCAACTTGGTTTTACTACAACTGGAGGATTAGGAGATAATTCTTATTCGATTGCTAAGAAAAATATAGATAATACTTACACGGCAATTGTACCAAAGCCAACCCCCATTAATGGGGTTTACTCAGGGTTAAGCAATGGCAATTATCAAATAACTGTTACTGATTTAGGCAGTAACTCACATTCTATAGAACATGATTTAACCCAAGCTCAAATACTTGGAACAATAGAGACACCTCAAACATTGAACTGTTATACAGATAAATACACGTTAAATGTAACTGGAACTACTTCAGAAACATTAAGCTATAAATTGTCAACGGAAAGTTCTTATACGGAATTTAGTAATGCAGACAACATTCCTGTTCCAGCAGGCACACATAGTGTTAAAATATCAAATACCAACTGCTATAAAGTATTGAGCTTAGTGGTAGATGGACCAACTACGGCATTATCTGTAAGTGCTACCCCTGAAAGTAATGATATATGTGGAAAATCAACTGGTAGTGTTAAAATAAGCATTTCTGGAGGGTGGGAGAATGATTATCCATATAGAATTGAGATACGAAATGCTGCAAATTTGCTTAAGGGTAGTTTAGATATAACAAGCCCAAATGCACTAACAGATAACCTTTTTGAAGGATTAGCAAGTGGAACTTACACTATTACTGCATACAGTGGATATACGAGTTCAAACAAGTACAAATGCTCAGCTAACAATACATTCACAATTGTTGCCAAAAATCCTTTAGATGTTATCTCATATTCCACTAATTTCGAATCATGCGTAGATAAATCTGATGGTAGTATAACACTAGGTCAAACAAATGTTATTACTTCACCTTATACTATTAAAAGAAGCATAAATGGTGGTGCAGATGAATCTGTCACATTAGCTGCATTAACAGTAGGTTTAACAGCAACTAATAGTTACGAATTTACTATTAGCGAAACCTCAGGGCGCATGTGTTCGCATGTAATGACATTACCAGTTAATACAATTAAGGTTAATCCCCTTGCACTAAAGTTTAATTCAACTAG
>JBBQUP010000171.1:0-3726 GCA_038212305.1 Bacteroidales bacterium | reverse complement strand
GTTACCATCTCGAATACTGCAATAGTTAATTCCGAAGGAACAGCTTTTGATGGCATTGACAATTCAGGCGGAAACAATTGGCTATTTACCACTTTTGCAGCTAACCCAACCATTACTTTTTACAATCCATTACAAGCTGCTGCTGGGGTTTCAACCACGGCCAGCCTTAGTGCGAAATTTAACCGAGGCATAAAACTTCCTGCTACGGCTAAAAACATCTCTATTTATAGATATAGCGATGACGCACTTATTCAAAGCTACACAGCCGATGCGGGTTCACCCGATCCAAACCTTTCGATAACCGATAGCACATTAACTTTTACGCACACACTATGGGCGTATGGCGTTCAATATTACATTCTGTTTGATGCAGGTGCGATAGAATCGCTAGCAGGAGGCATTTTTGCAGGTATTGCTGCTAAAGCCACATGGAATTTCACAACCGTTCCGCTTCCAGCAATTACAACCTACAATCCGCTTCAAAACGCATTGAATGTTGCCATTGATGCTCCATTAAGCTTAATATTTAATCAGAACATTGACTTTGCAACCGGAGCTTACGCATTAGCCATCAAGCGCGTATCGGACAATTCGGTTTATCAATCCTATACAATAAATGGGGGTAGTACCGATGCCAACCTTACCATATTAACAAATACATTAAGCATTGCCCACATTGATTTGGAATACGATGTTCATTACTACATAACCATTGATGCCAATGCCATTGAAAATGGATTTGGCGATGGATTTGCTGGGATTGATAATTCAGGCGGAAACAATTGGCGATTTACCACTCCTGCAACTCCTCCACTTATTACAACCTATTCGCCATTGCAAGATGCCGTTAATGTTGGTAGAACAGATGTACTTAGTCTAACTTTTGATTTGGATATTGTTTTCTCACCAACGTTACACATTTTAAGAATTCGTAGATCAAGTGATGGAAGTATTTTTCAAGAATTCTCCATCGAAGGTGTTTTAACCAATTCGGATCTAACCATTTCAACCAACACACTTTCTATTGTTCACAATGAATTTGCAATTGGAACACAATATTACGTAACTATTGGAGCTGGTGCTATTGAATCGACAGCAGGTGGCCTTTTTGCAGGCATTAGCACTTCCACTCAGTGGACATTCACTTCGGGCGATGGAACACCACCAGTAGCAATATTTTCGCCAACCAATGGAACAACAGAAGTTTCAATTTATGCAAACATAGTTGTTACTTACGACGAAGCAATTAGAAACCTTGATGGATCGACTATTGATGATACCAATGTTGCCTCACTAATAACCTTAATGGAAGGCATTAACGCTGTTCCCTTTACAGCAACTATTGATGCTACAAAAACAATCATCACCATATCTCCAGCTCCAACGCTTCCATCGAGCAAAACCATTGATGCAACCATTGGCTTAATCGAAAATATTTATGGCGATGAACAATTGGTACAACCAACCATGAGTTTCACAACCGATGTATTCTTGGTATGGAAAGGTACTAATTCGACCACTTGGATTGACGTATTAAATTGGGTGGGCGATGCTTTTGGTGGTGGATACAGTTATTCAATACCAGTTGGAACTCCCTTTAGTCCAACCGTATTTTCCACATTAAATAATGCGAATAACATTATACTTGAGCCTGGTGCGCAACTAACAATTAACAGTGGAGCCTCAATTAATGTTAAAAAATTGCTCGAGTTGCAATCATCAAATGTGGATGTAGTGGGTAACGCTTCGTTATTAAACAATGGTACAATTACCTATACCGATGGTGGATTCTCTAAAGTACATCAACGCATTGCCGATGTAGCTAGAGGTTATCATATATCACCAATGGCTAGTGGAGCAACAATTAATAATACCGGACTCATCGGTTCTATTTATCTATATAACTCAAATACAAAAGCATGGATAGCTCAAGGCCCAACCGATACTTGGGTGGTTAGTAAAGGCTATGTAGGTTCAGGTGCAAACGACTCCGAAATTATTTACACTGGTGCAATCAACAATGCATCGTCGTATGCAATAAATGGCATTAGAACCACAATACCCGATAACTATGGTTGGAATTTGGTAGGAAACCCTTACCCTTGCGCTATTGATTGGGATGATGGCACTTTACAGGCAAGCTTTTCCGATATGAACAATGCATTTTACATATGGCAAAATGTTAACCGTAACTATGGAACCTATAATGGCAATGCTGCTTTAGGTACCAACATGACCGATCTTGCACCAGAGAGCAATATCCCATCGGGACAAGCATTTTGGGTTCAAGTCACTCTAGGCCAAACATCAGGAAGTTTTACCATTCCTAGTTCGGCGCGCTTGCATAACAGTTTCACCTACCTTAAAGCTGCTAAAATATCAACCAAACCTGTTATTCGAATGGTTGGTATAAGTGGAACGCTAACTGATGAAACAGCCATTGCGTTTGTTGATCCAGCAAGCGATTTGTTCGACAAATACGATTCGGAGAAATTCTTCTCGAGCAGCAACAGCTTATTTGAGCTTTACACTTTAGCTTCGAACAAGCAGCTAACCATTAATACATTTGCAAATCATGCCGATCCTATAATTATACCTTTAGGCTACAAAGCTCAAAAACCAGGAATTTTTCAGATTCAATTAAAATCGGCAAATAATTTCCCAGAAGGGACTGAAATTAAACTGGAAGACACGTTAAAAGGAACCATAACGCCGATAACTGCTGGTACTTCTGTTGATGTTACATTAACAGCAGCCCAGAATAACTCAACTCGTTTTAAACTTCATTTAATACCGGGAATTACTACCAATACAAAAACACCAATTGCCAATTCAAGCGTGTTGGTTTATTACGACAAGGAGACTATTTACATTGATGCAAATTCGTTAACCGAACCCAAATATGAATTGGTTGACATAAATGGAAAGCTAATTAAATCGGGTATTTTGTCAACTACAAAAGAAAACCAAATACATTTTAACAAAAAAGGTCTAATAATTGTTAGAGTAATCTCAAAGGAAGGTATCTATAATCAAAAGATTTTGATAAATTAGCAATTTTAGTTTTCTTTGCACTCAATCTAACACTTTGACTTTGAAACGCAATTATATAAAACCCGAGTTACAAACAATTAAACTGGATAGGGAAATATCTCTCAGCATGATGACTGATGAGAACAATCCACCTGATCCTCCGGTAGGTGCACCCCCAGCACCCGCACAATCGGAGTTTCAGAAAAGTAATTTTAAAGAAAATCCGTTTAACGAAAAGAAATAACAAGGCTGCCACATTGGTGGCCTTTTTTTATTTATTGGATTCGTTTATTAATTTTACTGCATGAAAAAAATCTTGCAATTTAAACCTAAAAACGAAAATCTTTTTAGAATCCAACTTCTAAACTATATAAACATAAGCTCATCTGGCCTAGTGTTAGAAACATTGGCAAGCGGAGCCAACACTCCCCAAAACAGTGGTGATAATTATCAATTATTAGCTGCAATCGATAATCAAAACGAATCAATTAGTACACTAAACAACTTAACATCAACTATTTTAGACAAAAAATGGTGGTTTGGGTTCATCACCTATGAATTAAAAAATCAACTGGAAAATCTTTACTCTAAAAATCCATTGGCAATCCATCTTCCTGAATTACATTTTTTTTCTCCATCATTTATCATCATCAAAAAAAACAATAAATGGCATTTAACTTATAATTCAAAAAA
>JBBQUP010000170.1:0-3815 GCA_038212305.1 Bacteroidales bacterium | reverse complement strand
GATTCGCCTCACTTATAAAAAATTGGTTAGGTGCTAAGAGGTTAATTTTTATCTTTGTTTTTAATAAACTAATGAACCTTGGTTAATGCAAAAGATAGAAAATGTGGTTGAAACACCACTCATGAAACAGTATAATCAAATTAAATCTAAACATCCCGATGCCATATTGTTGTTCAGAGTTGGTGACTTTTATGAAACTTTTTCGGAAGATGCAATTAAAACCTCTGAGATACTAGGAATAACTTTAACTCGCAGAGCCAATGGATCTGCTTCGTTTGTTGAATTGGCCGGTTTCCCTCATCATGCTCTCGACACCTATTTACCTAAATTAGTCCGTGCGGGTCAACGTGTTGCTATTTGCGATCAATTGGAAGATCCAAAACTAACCAAATCGATCGTTAAGCGAGGCGTAACCGAGTTGGTTACGCCGGGTTTAGCTATTAACGACAATATAATAGATCATAAAGAAAACAATTTCTTAGCCTGCGTTCATATGGACAAAAATGCTTGTGGAATAGCATTTTTAGATCTCTCAACAGGCGAATTCTTGGTATCGGAAGGAAACACTGAATATGTGGAAAAACTGCTTTCAGGATTAAAACCCAAAGAGGTGCTTTTTGAAAAAGGGAAACGATCATTATTTGAAGAGAAATTTGGCACACGATTTTATACCTATGGCTTTGACGACTGGGCTTTCTCAGCTGATTCATCTAAGGACCGACTTTTAAAACACTTTGATACTGTTTCGTTAAAAGGATTTGGGATCCAAAACCTACCTTTTGGCATTGTTGCCTCTGGAGCAATTTTACATTATTTAGATTTAACCGAACACCAGCAACTGTCGCACATAAATAACATTGCACGAATTGACGAAGATAAATATGTTTGGTTAGATAAATTTACCATTCGAAACTTAGAGCTATTCTCAGCATTATCCGAAGGTGGTAAATCATTAATTGATGTCATCGACAAAACGGTGAGCCCAATGGGTAGCCGACTGTTAAAACGATGGGTAGCACTTCCTCTCAAAGATATCAACCCAATAAACGATCGCTTGGAAGTGGTTGATTGCTTCTTTAAAGATACATCGTCACGCGACTTAATTGTTGACGAACTCCGCACCATTGGCGACTTGGAACGATTGGTGTCAAAAATATCATCGATGCGCCTTAATCCGCGAGAAATGGTGCAATTAAAACGAGCATTATTTGCCATTGAACCCATAAAAAAAATCTGCATTCAATCCTCAAACTTAACTTTGCAATCAATTGGAGAACAACTAAATGAATGTAAATTAGTTCGAGAACGTATTGAGCATGAAATAAATATCGACCCTCCTGTAGCTGTAGGAAAAGGAGGAGTAATTAAACATGGCATTTCGGCCGAGTTGGACGAGTTAAGGCAACTATCGTTTACGGGAAAGGACTATTTGAACAATCTTCAAGAACGACTCAGCACCGAATCGGGCATACCTAGTTTAAAAATTAGTTTTAACAATGTATTTGGATACTATATCGAAGTTCGAAACACTCACAAGGATAAAGTACCACCTGAATGGCTCAGAAAGCAAACGCTTGTTAATGCGGAAAGATATATCACCGAAGAACTTAAAATATATGAATCGAAAATTTTAGGCGCTGAGGAAAAAATATTAAGTCTCGAAACATCTTTATTTAACAGCTTAATTTCATCATTAATCGATTACATTCCAGCCATTCAGGTTAATGCATTATTATTGGCCAAGCTCGATTGTTTAACGGCATTTACATTGCTCGCTTCGCAAAACCACTACATTCGCCCTACCCTATCGAATGACAATAAAATTGACATAAAAAATGGCCGTCATCCTGTGATTGAACGTCAACTACCAATTGGCGAAGAATATGTTCCCAACGATGTATTACTCGATGATCAAACACAGCAAATCATCATCATTACCGGCCCAAATATGGCAGGTAAATCTGCTTTATTGCGCCAAACAGCTTTAATTGTTTTAATGGCTCAAATTGGATGCTTCATTCCTGCCGATAGTGCCAACATTGGATTGGTTGATAAAATCTTCACCCGTGTAGGAGCTTCAGATAATATATCTCAGGGAGAATCAACTTTTATGGTTGAAATGAATGAAGCAGCAAGCATTCTAAACAACATAACGCCCAAAAGCTTGGTTCTTTTTGATGAATTAGGTAGAGGAACTAGCACTTACGATGGCATTTCCATTGCATGGTCGATTGTTGAATACATACATGAAAACCCCAAGTGCATGGCTAAAACTCTTTTTGCAACGCACTATCACGAAATGAATGAGATGGAGAATTCATTCAAACGATGCAAAAATTTCAATGTATCAGTAAAAGAAATCGATAATCGAGTGATATTCTTACGCAAATTAGTTCGAGGTGGAAGCAACCATAGTTTTGGTATTCATGTTGCCCGAATGGCAGGAATGCCTAAAAGCATTGTCAAAAGAGCTGATGCCATTCTTAAAGAATTAGAAGATACGCATCGCAAAGGCCAACTTTCAAAACCCGTAGGTGAATTAGCAAAACATCGCGAAGGAATGCAGCTCAGTTTTTTTCAGCTCGATGATCCCGTATTAAAGCAAATTCGTGATGAAATAGCGATTCTCGACATCAACCAACTCACACCTTTGGAAGCATTAAATAAATTAAATGACATTAAACGTTTAATTGGATTAAAATAAATCGATTGATAAGTTTTTGATTTAGTGGATTGTGCTGCTAGAATGCCCGAAACAAGGCTTATTTTCGATGCCTTGTCATGAAAAATATCACTCGAAACATTTGTGGGAAACAAAAATAGCTCTATATTTGCATCGCATTTGAGAGAACGCTTTCAAAACAATGCGAAAGTAGCTCAGTTGGTAGAGCACGACCTTGCCAAGGTCGGGGTCGCGGGTTCGAGTCCCGTTTTTCGCTCAAGTAATAATGGAACGTAAGTTCCATTTTATTTATGGTCTGCCCAGATGGTGGAATTGGTAGACACGCAGGACTTAAAATCCTGTGATCATTGCGATCGTGCGGGTTCAATTCCCGCTCTGGGTACAAAAGAGAAGGCTTAGCCTTCTCTTTTTTTATAAATACTAATTTCAACTTTTATATAAGGTGTTATTACGTATTTCTGTTGGAATTGAACACATTGAGGAAATAAAAGCTGACTTGGAACAAGCTTTTCAGAAGATATAAAATAGAGTTTGGAGTATAAAAAGAGCGGCGCTGAACTAAATCAGGCGTCTCTATAAAAGCTTGTATCGCAAGGCAACTTGCCTATTTTTATTATATTTGAATGTCATTTATTTTCATTCAGCAATTTTTTAATTTCAAGTTCTATCTCTTTATATGAGCCTGAATTAAAAACAGGTCTATTATTTATTAGAATAGTAGGTGTGCCATAAATGCCAGCATCATGAATAAGGTTAAGGCTCTTAAATACTGTTACTTCTGTTTCTTTGTTGCTGTAATCCTTTTTAAACTTATCCATATTCAGTGGCAATTTAGATGCCATATTGAAAACAATCGAAGAATCTGGAATATTCGTTGAACTAAAAAGTAATTCGTGCATAGCCCAGAACTGCCCCTGAATTTCTGCACTTTCTGCTGCCTTTGCAGAGGGAGATATATAAGAACCAAAATGCGTAAACCCAAAACGAATTTTATCTTCAGACATCCAATACTATCGCAGATTAAAGCGCGACTGTTTCGTAAACCAGCCTTAAATTTGTGAATGGAAAATTGGTTTCTGTCTGGTTTAAAAAGGAACATAATTCTTTCACCGCCTGATTTGCCCTCGGAGTA
>JBBQUP010000169.1:0-3853 GCA_038212305.1 Bacteroidales bacterium | reverse complement strand
TTCTACTCCGAGGGCAAATCAGGCGGTGAAAGAATTATGTTCCTTTTTAAACCAGACAGAAACCAATTTTCCATTCACAAATTTAAGGCTGGTTTACGAAACAGTCGCGCTTTAATCTGCGATAGTATTGGATGTCTGAATCTAATGAAATAGTGCTTTTTCATTAGACACTACTTATATCTGACTTAAATTCAATTTTTTACTGTATTTTGCAGCATCGTTAATGCAAGACTAAATAAATTCTAGAATTTTCTGGCGATGACGGATGTTGGCATTTTAAAAGACATAGTAATCATTTTTGCGCTTTCGACTTTTGTGAATTTTATATTTACAAAACTGAAGGTGCCAACTATTATAGGTTATTTAGTTACAGGAATTATTGCAGGGCCTAAGCTTTTAGGCGTTATTACATCTATTCACGACATTGAATTAATGGCCGAAATTGGGGTTGTTTTATTGATGTTTACAATAGGTATGGAGTTTTCGTTGAATCACTTATTACGAATTCGAAACATTGTTTTCTTTGGTGGATTCATTCAGTTATTAGCCACAGCAGCAGCTAGCATGTTTTTGGCTTTAGGGTACGATTTAGCTTGGGGTGCGGCTATCTTTGTGGGGTTTTTAACTGCTTTGTCAAGCACTGCTGTTGTCTTAAAAATTCTACAGGAACGATCCGAGATAACCTCCAACTATGGTCGAACAGTTGTTGGAATACTGATTTTTCAGGATATTATTTTAGTTCCCATGCTTTTGTTCACCCCATTGTTAAGTGGACATGGCGGTGGGTTTGAAGAGGGGTTGATTTCATTAATCGTTAAAGCCCTTGGAATTATTGCCTTTGTTTTTGTAGGTAATAAATGGGTAATGCCTAAAGTTTTGCATTGGATAGCAATGACTCGTAATCAGGAGCTTTTTTTAATGAGTATTTTACTCATTTGTTTATCGATTGCCATGTTAACCTATTCGCTTGGCATGTCGCTAGCATTTGGTGCTTTTTTAGCTGGATTAATGGTTTCCGAATCAGAATATAGCCATAATGCATTTGGAAATTTAATTCCATTTAAAGATACATTTACCAGTTTTTTCTTTGTGTCGATTGGTATGTTGCTCGATTTGCATTTTGTTCTTGATAATTTGGGTATTGTGCTTATTACAGTTGTATTGGTTATTTTTATTAAGGCTTTTTGGGCAGGTTTTACAGCTTTTATTTTAGGACATACTTTTCGTGGGACTGTTATGGTAGGTGTTGCCTTAAGCCAAGTGGGAGAATTCTCTTTTATTTTGGCCAAAATGGGCGAGGGTTACCATGTTATTACTCCCTTTTTCTACCAATTATTTCTGGCAGTAGCCGTGGTTACCATGTCAATAACGCCATTTATGATTATGGGAGCAAAGCCGTTAGCTAACTTATTGCTTAAGTTGCCACTACCAAAAAAAGTGGTAGAAGGACTGTTCCCATTAGCTGAAATTGATGTGCCTGACTTAAAAAACCATTTGGTGTTAATTGGAAAGGATTCCCGAGCCTTAAATCTTTCGGTTATGGCCAAGCGCATGAGTCTACCATATATTGCCATCGTATTTGATCCTGGAACGGTAAGAAAGAGACAGCAAAAAGGTGAGACGGTTATTTATGGAGATGCAGTAAATGAACCTATATTACAAAAAGCACATGTTGATACAGCCGAAGTTGTGGTGATATCTATAGGTGATTTAATTACATCGATGGCCGTTGTTGATAAAGTAAGGCATATGAATCATCATGCCTTTATTATTGTTCGAACCAGACAGGTTGAAGACATCGAAGAGCTTTATCGTTTAGGAGCCAATCAAGTAATACCCGAAGAATTTGAAACATCGATAGATTTGTTTGAGCGAATATTAAATAAATATTTAGTGCCTCGACGTCAAATAGCTGCGGTTATTGCTGGATTGAGGGATCATCATTATGGGGTATTTCGTGAAAATTCAAACGAGAATACGTTTTTGCACAACGATATTTCAAGTATTGAAGTCAGTGCTATTCGTATAATGCCTCATTCAACAGTTGTTAATCAAACAGTTGCGCAAACATCACTCAGGTATTTGTATCAGATAACTGTAGTTGGTATAAAACGCGGATCAGTTATTATTGATCAAATAGAATCGAGTACTTTGTTTAAAAACGATGATATAGTTTATTTACTTGGCAAACCCGAAAATATTGAAAAAGTTGTGGATCTGTTTGATCCGACAACTCAAGATTAATTACATTCCCAAGTCATCTAGTCGAGGAGTAATTTTCTTTTCGAATGCATCAAGCATCCGTTTTCGACAATTGGTCAATGCGTGTTCGTAATCTCCGGGCTGCATTCCTTTTGTGTTACTGAGTCCATCGTTCAATATTTCGGTTTGATTGGCATTGTCGGTAACCGAAATGGTTAAATCGCCATAAACAATAAAAACGGAGTAGCCATTACCCTTCTTTTCTTCGCCAGACGTAAAGGTTGACGACAGATGTATGGTGTAATCGGCATTTGAATTTGAGGTGAATGTAAAATAACGTTCACCAAGGAGTGATTTAATCTCATTTGTAAAGACTCTACTTCCATTTTTATCACCAAAAATTGTTTCATCAGAAATAAAGAAGGCGGTTGATTTTTCAACTTCTAGTCGTATGGTCGCTTTAGGGAAAATTTCATCAGGGAAAAAGGCGTGGATTACTGCATCGGATTGTATTTGAAGTGCTTCTTTATTAATGCCAATACTTATTTCCTGAAGTTTTCGTTTCGATAAAAGCTGGCCAAGAGTGCAATGTGCATTTCCTTCAAAATCGGTTGCCGATTGTGCACTTATCTCACCATCGCCTTTGGTAAATTGATAAGATAATGGCAGGTTGAATATGGGAATCAGTTGATTATCATTGGTTTTGAATGAAGCTGTAATTTTAATTGGAGATTGTAATGGACTACTTATTTTTACTGCATAACTAGATTCGTTTGATCTGATAATGATTCTCGACATCGTATTTTGTATGGCTTGATAAAGATTTGATACTAAGTTTATCTCGCCATCAAACGATTTGATAAGTAAATCATCTTCGGTATTGTTTTTTAAAGCATTTACCGCTTTCGAAAATTGTAAAAGAGCTAAATACGGATCGTTATCTTCGATGGCTTTTTTACCTCCATTTAAATACATTAAAGCAATTTTTTTCGCTTTTTCGAGAGCAATACGCTTATCCATAGCATATTTGTCTTTGCTTAAACGCATCATTACCCAATATTCGTTTTTATCCTCCCATGTAAAAACGTCATATCCTTCGAGTGTTTGAGTTAGGCTCGATTGTGTTTTTGATTCGAAAGCCTCTTTTAATTCATAGTTGGTTTCGAATTGCTGCAATACCGAATTGGCTGAAATGGTTACTTTTATTTCGGAGCTAAGTTGTTGTAAAGCCTGATTTCGTGCTTGTGTAATATACTGGTATTTGGTGTTGCTCTTTTTAGCTGTTCCAATGCCAATGTAAAAAGCAGCATCGTTAGGTCGATTTTTCACCCAGTCGGGCTTGCGCAACGATCCAAATATTGAGGTGGTGTAAATAAAAGCAAGGAATAGTAAAATAGGCGTTTTCATTGTAAAATTTGATTTAGGTTCTTAGCAATAATTCAAGATTTGTAAAACAATGTCGTTTAGTTAGTGATAATTCATAATCGTTTGTAATTCATAGAGTAAGGTTTCTTTGGTTTTTTCTTTCTTGGGTTACTCCTGCCTGGTCTAATTATTTCTCTTGTTTTTTCTACCAGTTGATCAAAAGCTTGTAATGCCGCCCTATATTCTTTACGGATAAAGGTTGGAACCAGCATATCCATTGTTGTTG
>JBBQUP010000168.1:0-3864 GCA_038212305.1 Bacteroidales bacterium | reverse complement strand
CCGGTAGGCGTTAACCTGGCCACCTACACCGCCGAGGTTTACAACAGCCACGGCATGTTGCTGTGGAAAAGTTCAAAACTGGATGAAAACGGCACACCATCCGAAAGCTGGGACGGCACTTACAACGAAAAGCCCTGCCAGCAGGATGTGTATGTGTGGAAAATCACTGCTATTTTCCGCGACGGAAGTATCTGGTACAACACGGATGTGGGCGAACGCAAAGGGCTTTCGGAGCCGAAATGGGGAACGGTGACGTTGGTGAGGTAGGGGGGAAGTAGTTTAGTTGAGTTGAAGTTTGGTTTAAATCTTGCTTGCTAATTACTTAATTGAACATTCCCACTATAAATAATTCAACAAATACCATTACTTTAGTAAATTCTTTCCGACACCTAAAAGTTAGATGAGGAAAAATAGAAGCTATATTTCTCAACCATAGTTCAATTGTCTAGAAGCAAGTATTTAATTTCGGAGCATCATTTTTAGTCTCTTGAAATTCAACTAGAATTTGTCATCTCATTACTACCAATTAGTTACTGACAAAAGTTTAATTAATCACAATATCTTCAAACAAACACAACAAATATTAACTAATGAATAAAAAAATACCTTTATTAAGCATTGGTTTGCCTGTGTATAATAGTTCAGAATATATACATAAAGTCTTAAATTCTTTGATCAATCAGTCTTTACGTGATTTTGAACTGATTATATCCGATGATGCATCGAAAGATGATACTACTTCTATTTGCAAATCGTATCTTACAAAAGATGAACGCATTCGACTTATTACGCAAGAATCAAATATCGGGATGGTCAATAATCAAAATTTCGTACTCAACCAGGCAAAGGGAAAATATTTCATGTGGGCGGCTCATGATGATTATTATCACGAGGATTTTATTCAAACTTTAATAAGTGCCCTTGAGGAAAATGACAAACTTGTAACCGCCTTTTGTCCCTTTTCTGTTTTTGCGAATACTCCAAAAGATATCATCAGCACCTACAACCTAAATTATGAAGGTAAATCAGTTTTCTGGAGAGTTCTCTCCTTTTGTTTAAACTTTAACGATGCCTGCTTTTATGGTATCCATCGAAGAGAAATTATAGCTGGAACAAAAGTCCCTACCTGGTGGGGGAAAAACTCAATAACTCCTGCAAATAGCAATTACCCTGTTGTTTTTTATCTTTTAGCTTCTGGCCAGTATAGACTTGTAGGCAACAAACCACTTTTTTTTAAAAAAAGTAAAGAAGCATCTTATTCTCTTAACCCTTACAATAGTGGATTAAATCCATACCTGTTCCTGATTTTACGAAAGATAAATCTTTTTGCTGATTCAGTTTCGTATATTTATTTAGGCTCCCATTCCTATTTAATTTCAATGACTCTAACATTGCCCGTTTTTATCAGAATAAGTAAGGACGCAATGATTGATGTTTATTACAGGCTTAAGTGTTCTATCTTAAGTCGGAAGTTGTAATCCTTTTAAAGGAGGTTAAAAATACCCAAAATCGAATAGCTTATTTTATAGAAATGACATTTCTATAAATTTATTCTTTTTCAGCACGAATTAACACTTTTCGAAAAGTTGGAACTTCGTCAGGTTGGGAATAGAGCACGAAACCTTTGGAAACATGCCATTTAAAACCATAAGACTTTACGATTTCAGCAATTTCGACCTGATCATTAGGGTGATGGTATGTACATACATCCAATTTCAAATGATTTCCTGATTCAACCAAACTTTTCATACCCAAAAGAGCCTGTTTTTCGTAACCTTCGATATCCATTTTAATAAAATACTTTTCGCCTTTTTCAGGAATGACAATAGTATCGATTGACGTAGTCGTCTCACCAAACTTGTCAGATAAATATTTTTCAATAAATACTACTTTATCTTTCCATGGTGCGAATGTGAGTTTAAGAGCATTCATCCAATTTTGATCACACTCAATTAAGAATAATCTTTTAGCATTCTCAACAACGGTTAGAGCAAAATTACCTTCAGCAACTCCTGCATCTACAATAATACTGTCGGGCTCGATTTGAAAATCATTGGTCAAATATCGGTGTGGAGATTTATTGTCTTGTTCTTTTAGGATACTCCTAACTGCCCAGATTACTTGTGACCGGGAGAATTGTTTAGGGAAATACATTTTTTTACCTTCAAACAAATTGTAAAAAGATTTACTTTCTTCATCAAAAAAAACTTCGGGCTTCAAATTATCATATTTCAATGTCCATTTATAAGGGAATGCCGAGTATTTATGGCATTTTAGAAAATTTAATCCCTCAAGTACTTCAGGTGCCAGGTTGCTTCTCTTTTGGCCATTATAATATTCAAGAGTAGCTTTCCGGCGCAATTTATAACTTTTGGGTTGCATTAAAAATCTAACGAAAAACACTATATAGGCAGGAGTGATTCTTTGCCAAATCCTTTGAATTGAATTTAATATCATCTTTTGGGAGATTAAAATTAATGTCTGCGAATTTATTGAAATAAAACAGTATATTTCGAAAAACAAAAATTCTTATTAGTAATATTGCATTTAAATTCTACAACTTGTTAACATGAGCCTTCTGTCGATTTAAGAAATAATAAATGATAATATCAATCATCTAAAAAACATCTTTGTTTTGGAATACAAGATTCAAACCTTACAATTTAGAATTATTCACTTGTATAATAAGCATAAATACAAAGTGAATCAAATACAGGACGTGAAGTCCAGACAAAATTCAGATCATCTTCATATTAGAAATTTCTTGACTTAACCTCCTCCCCCATGCGCATCCTTATGCTCCTCGATTCCGAATTTCCACCTGATATACGTGTGGAAAACGAAGCCCAAAGTCTTATAGATGCAGGCCATGAGATACATATTCTGGGCTATAATTTTGGTTCGAAACAAAAGTACGAAGTTTTTAAAGGAATCCATATTCATCGCTTCGCGATCGCTAAACAACTGGCTAAAAAAATGCTTGGTTTGCTTAACCAGGTTCCTTTGTATCGTTTGATATGGATGCGGGAGGTAACTAAAGTTTTGAATTCCAACGTTTTTAATGCTGTTCATATTCATGACCTACCGCTATGTTGTCTCATTCAATCAATAAAACAAAACCACCAAGTAATAATTACTGCTGATATGCACGAAAATTATCCATATCTGGTTGCAGAACAACCTTATATGAATACATTGTTCGGCAAAACTTTTTTAAGCAAATCTGTCTGGTTTAAAAAAGAGAAAGAATGGCTTCCTAAAGCTGATAATATTATTGGCGTGGCTGAAGAAATGAAATCACGCCTCGCATTGGTTCTTAATAAATCAGAAAATATTACAATTGTACCCAATACATTGAATTTCAAAACATTTGTAGCTTCGCAAAAACCTGTCCCAGAGTTAAAAGATCGTTTCAAAAACAGGTTTGTGGTATCATTTATCGGTGGTATTGATGCTGTTCGAGGAATAGAGTACCTGCTCGAAGCAGCTTCAGTGATCGGCACTAAGATACCCGAATTTATAATTTTGCTGGTTGGCGAAGGCAATACCCTGGAGTTACTCAGGGAAAAAGCCAGTCAACTTAATCTTAATGAGAAAGTTGTATTTGAAGGGTTTAAAACTTCCTCAAATATGCAAGCGTATATTGAAATATCTGATATCTGTGTGATTCCGCATGTTCGATCGGAACAAACCGATAATTCGAGTCCCAACAAACTCTTTCAGTATATGTATTTTGGAAAACCTATTATTTCATCCAATTGCAAATCGTTGGAAAAACTGATCCTTAAGGAAGATTGCGGGTTGATATTCCGCGACCGCGACAGCCATCACCTGGCTGAACAGGTGCTCAAACTTTATAGTGAT
>JBBQUP010000167.1:0-3953 GCA_038212305.1 Bacteroidales bacterium | reverse complement strand
ACAAACAAACGCAAAAGCTGAAAGATTAAATGGAAAGATTAACCGATTTATTTCTAATAATTATGGAATCAAAGATAAAGATTTTGCTCTATACAGAATCGCCAAATATTTTTCATAGCACCTCAAAAAAAGAATTAACCATAAACCTTGCATAAAATTTAAGCAAGAAATTGATAGTGAAATAGCTTCTAAAACGATCATCGCCGATAGTGGAAAACTAAAACAAATTTTACTGAATTTAATTGGTAATCCATTTAAATTTACTGATAAAGGTGCAATAAAAGTTGGAGTCAAAAATCATTCTACCCAGTTACTTGAGTTTTATGTATCCGACACTGGAATTGGTATCCCTGTTAATAAGCAAGATTATGTATTTGAAAGATTTGCTCAACTCGAACAAACACCAGATCACTTATATGGGGGAACAGGATTAGGACTGTCTATTGTTAAAGGACTAGTTGATTTACTTGGAGGTAAAATATGGCTCGAATCAGAAATAGATAAAGGAACAACCATATTTTTTACAATTCCTTACCTTTTTGCCAATGAGATCCAAAACGATTATGTACAATACAATGATGTAACGATAAATCGAACATTTTCGCAAAAAACCATACTAATTGTTGAGGATGATTTAAGCAATGCTGAATATCTTAAAGAGGTTCTATCAAAATTAGAATTAAACATATTACATACAATTTACGGAAAAGAGGCTGTGCAAATTGTAAAAACCAATGAGGTAGATATTGTTCTAATGGATGTTCGACTGCCAGATATAAACGGTTATGAAGCAACACGCCAGATAAAGCAATTTAAGCCAACTCAAATCATTATTGCTCAAACAGCCTATGCTGCCTCTAGTGATGAACAAAACTCCTATGATGCTGGATGTAATTACTTTATAAGTAAACCTATTAACAAGAACATGCTTTTATCAATTATCGATAAATGTTTAATAAATTCATAGACTCTAATCGTAAAATTATCAATAAACAGTGGAATACATAAACGTTGCTATTGATAAGTAACCAATGCTGAATGCGAGCAGTTAAATGAGTCATCTCGAATCGTCGTACTCTATTTGGCTTCAAATTCACGATTGTGTTTTAAGTTTATACCCACAGGAGTTGAAGAATAGAACTATTCGGATGAAAAATATGGATGGAGTTACCGAATAAAAGATAAAAACCGCGCTATTATATAATTTCTTCCAGGAGATAAACTCGTTAAAGTAGATTTTATATTAGACAAAAAGCATGGCTAAAAGATATTGAGTATATTCTGTAATATTATAATCATCGACTATTATACCATAATAATTTGGGTCAAAGAACTCAAGTAACCTTTTAAAACTCTAGAAATCAACTGTAATAATGATTTCTTATTTTAAGCTTCATAGTATTTCGAGAAATACCTATATTTGCCACCGAGTTTTGGTTCCATAGTTCAACGGATAGAATAATAGTTTCCTAAACTGTAGATCCGGGTTCGATTCCCGGTGGGACTACAAAATAAATGTCGCAATAAGCTATAAACTAAGCGCTTGCGACATTTTATTTAATCTTACATAATAGCGTACACACTTTAATGTGAGGGTGATAAGAGTAAATGCTTTTAATAGCTCCAATTGTTTTTTCCTTCACCACATTCTTGCTCTGTCTGATATATTTTAAGATATGAATATTGTTTGCCTAACCCAGCAATTGCTTCTTTGTTCGTTGGTTAAGATCGCATCAACAAGCTTTTAATTCGTTCGATTTATGGTTCCAAAAAACAAATCGGCATTTATCGACTGCATTTGAAGGACTCATAAAAAGTAAACTTTTAGAGGGTTCCTGCGATCCCTGTGCAACTCATAAATACTTGAGCTGAAATAAACGCATAAAATAAATGTTTGTTTATTAACGAAAGTAATTTTTGCGCTTTCAACGGTTTGCTAATATAGTCGATACAACCAGCGCTTATAGCTTTATTTCTATCGTCGGCATTGGCGTATGCGGTTTGTGCCAAAATTTTCATTGAAGGTTGTTGTAGTAATATTTGGCGAATTGCTTCGTAGCCAGATATGTCAGGGAGTCCAATATCCATAAGAATTAATTCGGGGGTTTGAGATAATGCCATTTCAATTGCTTGGCTACCATTTTCAGCATATAATAGGTTCAAACCTGCATTGGAAAGAATTTCGTTAATTAATGCTGTGTTATATTCGTCATCTTCTACAACAAGGACGGTTTTGTTATGATATTGATTCGTCTCGTTGGTTGATTCTTCTTGCTTAGATGCCTCTTCGGTGTTAGTGTTAGTTTTATTATTATAGGCAATTGAAAAATAAAAAGTAGCTCCATTGTCGGGCTCGGATTCTAACCACATCTTACCACCTAACAAATCAACCAATCCTTTAACTATGGATAATCCCAAACCTGTACCTCCATATAAACGAGAATTGCCTTTTTCGATTTGAGAAAAACGCTCGAAAATATATTGATGTTTTTCCTGTGGAATACCTATTCCGGTATCGGAAACATAGAATATTAATTGCTGATTTTCGTTAATCATACATCCGCCATCAATCTTACCTTTATGGGTAAATTTAAAAGCATTGGAAATAAGGTTGATGAATATTTGCCTTATTTTAACCTTATCGGTCGAAATGGCTAAACCGTTTAAATCGCAATGAGCTTTAATGTCAAATAAGATATGTTCTTTTTTCATTCGAGCCTGCTGCTCGGTGAAAAACATTTTTAGTTCGGCAAATAAACTATCAATGTTGCAATTCTCAATAGTAATGGGTAATTGACCAGACTCTATTTTTGCAATATCGAGTATGTCGTTTATTATATCGAGCAGGTCGTTACACCGATGGTTAATTATTTCTGAAAATTGTTCGAGCTTTGGTTTGTTGTTGAAGTTACTAACTAGCAACTCAGAAAAGCCCATAATTGCATTCATGGGTGTGCGAATTTCGTGACTCATGTTTTGCAAAAAGGCAGTTTTGAGGCGGTCGCTTTCTTCGGCCTTTTCTTTGGCCTTTATTAGTTCTTCTTCTTTCTGTATTCTTTCTGTGACATCGCGCATTATACCTTCATGATAAGTAATTTCACCCAATTCATCAAAAGAATACCATCCATGATCTTCAACCCAAATAACTGACCCATCTTTTTTTCTTAGTTGAAAAATTCCTAATTCTTGGTTTAAATCATCTAAAATGATATTATCACGTTCAGAATCATCTATATAAAGATCATTCTTAATATCTACTGCTAATAATTCTTCTTTAGAATTGTATCCAAGCATTTTAACCATTGCAGGATTTGTTTCCACAAATTTACCGGCATGCGTACTTTTATACACACCATCGGGCATTGTTTCAACTAATATCCTGTAATTTGCTTCGCTTTCTTTTAGCGCATCCTCTGCCAGCTTGCGCTCGGTGATATCTCTGGCTACTGTTATAACAACATCTTGACCAAAGTAAGTGCCTTTATATTGACCCACTGTTTTGGGAAATATTTCTCCGTTTTTTCTTTTACCCTTCAAAATTTGCTACGTTTTTTGCGTGACCAGTTTACTCATATCTATTTTGTTTTTAATTGTATTCGTGAGTGCTTCGCAGTTCGGATGTTGATGCCATGTTTGAAAAGTTTTTATTTGTGAAACAATAATTTATTTTATAAACGTAAAAATAATTAAAAATATTGTTTTACCAAAAGACATAAGATTTCTTGTTAATACTGTTCCTTTCTTAGCACCTTAATAGGAAAATCATAATATATAGATTCTAATATATTACGACTATTTAATACAATGATTAGTTTAGATGGTTTGTCCTCTAATCCTATTGGGAAGGGTTGTGTATTGTATTCTATTTTTTTAATGCTTTGCATATTTGGGATACCAAATATTGTGAAAACTGTGTCAAGACTTAAACCATAAAGGCAATGGGACATTAATTC
>JBBQUP010000166.1:0-3983 GCA_038212305.1 Bacteroidales bacterium | reverse complement strand
AATAAAAAATGGCAAATAAATTTCAGGAATACAAAGGATTAGATCTCTCATCAATCAATAAAGAGATACTAAACAAATGGGCGAAAGATAAAACCTTCGAAAAAAGTCTTTCGGAACGTAAAGGCAAACCCTCATTTGTTTTTTACGAAGGGCCTCCTTCGGCTAATGGTATTCCCGGAATTCACCATGTGATGGCTCGTACCATTAAAGACATTATTTGCAGATACAAAACCCAGCAAGGTTTCTTGGTTGAACGTAAAGCTGGATGGGACACGCACGGATTGCCAGTTGAGTTAGGTGTTGAAAAAGCATTGGGGATTACCAAAGAGGATATTGGCAAATCGATTTCAGTGGCTCAGTACAACGATGCTTGTCGCAAAGATGTAATGAAGTACACCGATATGTGGGAAGATTTAACCAATAAAATGGGTTATTGGGTTGATATGGAAAACCCATATATCACTTACGACAATAAATACATCGAAACCCTTTGGCATTTGCTTAAGGAGCTGTACAACAAAAATCTTCTTTACAAAGGATATACCATTCAGCCCTATTCACCTGCTGCTGGCACTGGCTTAAGCACACATGAATTAAATCAACCTGGTTGCTATCGCGATGTAAAAGACACCACTTGCGTGGCTCAGTTTAAAGTCATTCGTGATGCCAAATCAGAGATGCTTTTTAAATTAACAAACAATGAGGTATCGTTTTTAGCTTGGACAACCACACCATGGACATTGCCCTCAAACACAGCGTTGTGCGTTGGCCCCAACATTAAATATGTATTGGTACAATCCTTCAATCCATACACTCACTTACCTGTTTCGGTAATTGTTGCCAAAGATTTAGCAGCCACTCTTTTTAATCCTAAAAATGCAGATCTTAACCTTAGCGATTACCAAGCGGGCGACAAAAATATACCATTCAAACACCTAGGCGAATTCGCTGGAAGTGAACTGCAAGGCATAAAATACGAGCAATTATTTCCTTGGGTTAAGCCTTTGGGCGATGCATTTAGAGTTATTACTGGTGATTTCGTGACAACCGAAGATGGAACTGGAATTGTACATATAGCCCCCACTTTTGGTGCCGATGACGACCGGGTTGCAAAAACAGCTGATATTTCGCCACTTTTGTTAATCGACAAAGAGGGGAAACGCCAACCCATGGTTGATAAAACAGGTAAATTTTTCTTGTTTAAGGATTTAGATTCGAGCTTTATCAGTTCAAATATCGACATGGATGCCTATTCTGAGTTTGCTGGTCGTTTTGTGAAAAATGCTTACGACTCCAAACTTACAGAGAGTGATACTTCTTTGGATGTTGATTTATGCGTTAACCTCAAAAAAGAGAATAAAGCTTTTAAAATAGAGAAACACACTCACAATTACCCTCATTGTTGGAGAACCGATAAGCCAATTTTATACTATCCGCTCGACTCGTGGTTTGTGAAAACAACAGCGGTTAAAAGCCGCATGATTGAGCTAAACAACACCATTAACTGGAAACCCGCTTCAACAGGAACGGGGCGTTTTGGCAAATGGCTCGAAAATTTGGTTGACTGGAACTTGAGTCGCTCGCGTTATTGGGGAACTCCTTTGCCTATTTGGCGTACCGAAGATGGATTGGTCGAGAAATGCATTGGTTCAGTGGAAGAGTTGGTAAACGAAATCAATCTCTCCGTAGAAGCTGGGGTGATGACAAAAAATCCATTTGCCGACTTTAAACCGGGTGACTTCTCTAAAGAAAATTACTTGAAAATCGATCTTCATCGCCCTTATGTTGATGATATTATATTGGTTGCAAAAGATGGCAAACCCATGTTTCGCGAAGCAGATTTAATTGATGTCTGGTTCGATTCAGGTGCCATGCCTTATGCTCAAGTCCATTATCCTTTTGAAGCAGATTTAAAAACAGGATTCCCATTTCCAGCCGATTTTATTGCCGAAGGCGTAGATCAAACCCGTGGATGGTTTTTCACGCTCCATGCCCTTTCAACCATGTTGTTCGATTCGGTTGCCTTTAAAAACATCATATCCAACGGCTTGGTGCTCGACAAAAATGGCAACAAAATGTCGAAACGCTTGGGCAATGCTGTTGATCCTTTTAAAGTTATCGACGAAAATGGCTCTGATCCATTGCGTTGGTACATGATAACCAACTCACAACCTTGGGATAACATTAAATTCGATATTACTGGTGTTGAAGAAGTCAAGCGAAAATTCTTTGGAACATTATACAACACCTATTCGTTCTTTGCTTTATATGCAAACATCGATGGATTTACTGGACAAGAAAAAGAGGTGTCTCTCGATAGTCGCCCTGAAATTGATCGTTGGGTTATCTCTCTTTTAAACACATTAATTGTTGAAGTAACCGATGCTTATGAAACCTATGAACCAACGCGAGCAGGCAGAGCCATCCAATCATTCGTAAACGACAATTTAAGCAATTGGTACGTGCGTTTAAACCGCAAACGTTTTTGGGGAGGAAAATTCAACCAAGATAAATTAGCTGCTTATCAAACACTTTATACCTGCTTGGAAACCGTTACCATATTAAGTGCGCCAATTGCTCCATTCATCACCGAACAGCTCTTTCATGATTTAAACAAAACATCCAAGCGAAACAATGAAATTTCAGTTCATTTAGTTGCTCTACCATCAGCAAACATATCTGTTATTGATAAAATGCTTGAGGAACGTATGCAGTATGCTCAGGATATTTCATCGATGGTATTGAGTTTGAGACGCAAAGTAAGCATTAAAGTTCGTCAGCCATTGAATAAAATTATGGTGCCAGTACTTAGCAACTCCTTCGAAACTCAGCTCGATGCTGTTAAGGATTTAATACTTAACGAGGTCAACATAAAAGAGCTGGAGTACTTGAAAGACTCTTCGGGAGTATTAGTGAAAAAAATAAAAGCCAATTTTAAAACTCTCGGCCCCAAATACGGAAAACACATGAAGGCCATTTCCGAAAAAATTGGCACATTTTCGCAACAAGACATTCAAGCGTTTGAACAAAATCAGCAGTTTAACATTACTATATCAAACGAAAACATCAACCTATCGTTCGATGATGTTGAGATCCTTTCGGAGGACATACCCGGATGGTTGGTTGCTACCGAAGGCAAATTAACCGTAGCAATGGATATTAACATTACCGAAGAACTTAAGCAAGAAGGTATTGCTCGCGAATTAATTAATCGCATTCAAAACCTTCGTAAAGAGAGTAATTTTGATGTAACCGACAAAATCAATCTTTCTATTCAGAAACATCCAGCCATCAACGAATCAATAAGCGCATTTGGAGAATATATAAAAACTCAAACTTTAGCTGTTAATATCGTGTTAGAAGAAAAATGTAACGAAATAACATCTAAACTCGTAGAAATTGACGAAGAAATAATAACTTACATCGCTATTGAAAAAGCATAACTAACAATTAAAACCTTTAACCACAAATACTCATACACATGGCTGAAAAAACAAAGTATTCAGACATAGAGCTCCTGGAATTTAAAGAGATTATCCTTTATAAGCTCGACAAAGCAAAAAGCGATTACGAATTGCTTAAAAACACAATCACTCATAACGATGGGAATGATACTCAGGATACTTCCCCTACGTTTAAGGTTTTGGAAGAAGGTGCTGCCGTTTTATCGAAAGAGGAAGCTGGTAAACTAGCTCAACGACAGCTAAAATTCATCCAATACTTACAAGCAGCTCTTGTTCGTGTTGAAAACAAAACATATGGCGTGTGTCGCGAAACAGGCAAGCTAATTCCAAAAGAACGTTTACGTGCTGTTCCTCATGCCACATTAAGCATGGATGCTAAAGAAAAGCAGAAGTAAAAGATATCTATTTGATAAAAAAAGGTAATCTTCTTTAAAGGAGATTGCCTTTTTATACGTTTATACCAAACCAAAAAGCCTACTTTTGCTCCATCAAAAACAAAAATTTTATTTAGAATTAACC
>JBBQUP010000165.1:0-4010 GCA_038212305.1 Bacteroidales bacterium | reverse complement strand
TGAATCGGGTTTACTTACATTTGCTCAATCGTTACCTGTTATTATTGGAACAGCCTTTGGAACAACCATTACAGCTCAATTGGTTGCATTTAAAATTGGCACTTACTCGTTACTTGGTGTTGGATTTGGGTTTATTGGTTCCATGATGTCGGCGGGTAAATCAAAAGCTGTTTGGAAAGTTTTGTTAAGCTTAGGGTTGATCTTTTATGGAATGGATTTGATGTCAGGGGCCATGCAACCGTTAAAAAACAACCCTGCATTTATGAATATAATGCTTCAGGTTCGTAATCCAATTATTGGCTTGATAGTAGGTTTAATTGGTACTGCATTAATACAAAGTAGTGCTGCATTTATTGGTATCTTAATTACATTAGGTTCATCAGGATTGTTAGCGTTTGATGCCACATTAGCAATGGTTTTAGGCGCTAACATTGGAACCACTGTAACTGGAGTCATCTCTTCGATAAACTCATCTTATGAAGCCAAAAAAGTAGCTTGGGCCAACACGGTTTTTAAAGCACTAACTGCTCTTTTATTTATTCTTGTTATCAAACAATGGGGCTTAGTTACTGAATATATTTCTGGTTCAAACGCTAATCTAGGTCGTTTAATAGCCAATGCTCATACAATATTCAATTTTGCATTGCTTGTCATTTGGTTACCTCTAATATATTGGTTTGCAAAGGTATTTGAGAAATACATTGCTAATAAAAAGCAAATCCCCGAGTTTACATTACACTATTTAACCGATGATGTATTAAACTCACCCCAGTTATCATTATCTCTGCTTAAAAAAGAGATTTTATTAATGGGGCACATTGTTGAAAAAATGGTGCAAACATCGCTTTTGCCTTTTGTTTCTAAAGATGCAAATGCCATTGGAAAAATAAAAATATGGGAGCAGGAAACAGATAAATTCAGGGAAAAGATTAATGGTTTCTGGGTTCGATCAGCTCATGTCAGTTCGCGCGATAGTTGGCCTAAAGAGGTGTATCAATTACTCCATTTAATGAACGAATTGGAGCAAATTGCTGATATTGTTGCGGTAAGTATTGGTCATCAGGCCGAAAAATGGATTGAAATGAATGCCTCTTTTTCAGATGCTGGACGAGATGAATTAATTATTTATCATTCGAAATGCGTTAAGCAAATGCACCGTGCCCTTCAGTTAGTTGAAAACAGAAATTATGGGATGGCTACAAAAATGAAAGAGAAGTATCGAAAATATGCCTATATGGCGTTTGATTTGGAATTAAATCACTACAAACGTTTATATACTCCTGATAGCAAGTCGTTAGAATCCAGTAAAATACATTTAGAACTACTAAACCTTTATCGAATAATCAATAGCCGATCAACCAATTTTGGTCGACTGGTATTAATGGATGAGCAAGCGGAGTAGTTGATGTTTTTTATCATGCATTTGAGTGATATTAATGATTATCACCTAATTGCATGATATTGTTGTTTATCATGTTTTTTAATGATATATTTAGGTTGTAATTATAAGGTATGACAAGCGTAATAACAGGCGATATTATTCATTCACAAAAAGTTGAACCTGAAATATGGTTAACGGTTCTGAAAACCGAGCTGAATGAAATTGGTGAAAATCCAATCAATTGGGATATTTTTAGAGGGGATAGTTTTCAGTTGGAAATAAGCGATCCACTTGAGGCTTTGCGTACTGCCATTAAAATAAAAGCATCGTTAAAAGCCATTAAAGAAATAGATGTCCGCATGGCCATTGGAATAGGAGAGAAATCTCATCATTCAAATACTATTACCGAATCAAATGGTTCGGCTTTTGTGTATTCAGGCGAGCAGTTTGAGCAATTAAAAAAAGAGCGGCAAAACTTAGCTATTTCATCTCCGTGGACGAATTTTAACAGGGACATGAATTTAATTTTAAAATTATCCTTGATTATTATGGATAATTGGTCCATAAATTCGGCTGTGATGGTAAAAATAGCCATGGAGAATCCTGATAAATCGCAAAAAGAGTTAGGCGAATTAATAGGCATCAAGCAAAATGCAGTAAGCAACCGATTAAAACGTGCCTATTTCGATGAACTAATTGAAATAACCAATCTATACCAAACCAAACTAAAAGAGTTGTTATGATTGTATTGATAAAACTGCTATTAGCGCACTTAATTGGAGATTTTTTATTGCAACCCAACCAATGGGTAAAAGCTAAAGAGATAAAAAAACTTAAAGCCTATCAGCTGTATTTACATACAGTTATTCATTTTGCTTTGGTTATGCTGTTAATAGGCGACATTGGTTTTGTTTGGTGGGGACTTTTGCTCGTTACCTCTCACTTTATAACTGATGTAACCAAGCTATATGCCCAAAATGATAAAACTAAACGAATCTGGTTTTTTGTTGATCAATTTATACATCTGGTGTTTATTTTACTTGTTTGGATGTGGAGTCAAAACATACCTTTTGCCTTACCATTGATAAATAAAGACTATTATATACTGCTAATAACATTCATCTATGCGCTATCACAACCAGTCTCAGTTGTTATTCGATCGATTATATCGAAGTGGTCGCCCGAACCAATCGCAGAGGGTTCTCAATCGCTTGAAAAAGCAGGAAATTTTATTGGGGTTTTAGAGCGACTTTTAGTATTTACATTTGTAGTGACCAATAACTTCGAAGCCATTGGTTTTTTACTGGCTGCCAAATCAATATTTCGTTTTGGTGATTTAAAAGAATCAAGGGAGCGAAAACTAACCGAGTATGTACTAATTGGTACATTATTGAGCTTCGGAATAGCTCTGTTAGCAGGTATTCTTTTTCAAAAACTAATAATCGTTTAGAATTTAGGTTGATGGGGTGTTTGCGGAGTTCTATTAGTTCTATTATTATCTATTGTTGTCCAGATAATTTTATAGATGCTCATTACCAGTTTTCTATTTCTTTTTCAAGGTCTTCCTGTGTAATACATTCACCTGATTCTATCTGTTTTTCTGCTACAAGTAAACGTGCGTTTATATTGCAGCTTTATCAGTGGCTTGCCCTCGGTTGTATAACCAACTATCATTTCCTCAAAATGCTTCTTAACATCTAAATTTATAAATAGTTTTAGTTTTTACCATTGTTAATAACTTCTCAAAAGAATGAAAACCACATGCAAATTGAAAAAACTATATTTGCATATTGACAATTAATAAAAACGCATGGAGTTTATTGTTTCGGCTCGTAAATATCGTCCCATCACCTTTCAATCGGTTGTTGGTCAGAGTCATATAACACACACATTAAAAAATGCCATTAAATCGCAACAATTGGCGCATGCCTATCTGTTTTGTGGTTCACGAGGGGTTGGTAAAACAACCTGTGCTCGTATTTTTGCGAAAACTATTAATTGTCAGGCTTTAACCGCCGAATTCGAAGCTTGCGATCAATGCGAATCGTGCAAGTCGTTCCGCGAAAACCGCTCGTATAACATTCATGAGCTCGACGCTGCGAGCAATAACTCGGTTGATGATATTCGTTTGTTGATAGATAAGGTGCGTGTTCCGCCACAAATTGGTAAATACAGTGTTTACATAATCGACGAGGTTCACATGTTGTCGTCGCAAGCTTTTAATGCGTTTCTTAAAACGCTCGAAGAACCTCCTAAACATGCGATATTTATATTGGCTACTACCGAAAAGCATAAGATTTTACCAACGATATTATCGCGGTGTCAAATATTCGATTTTAACCGAATAAGTGTTGTTGATGGGGTAGAGCACTTAAAATTTGTTGCCAAAAGTGAAAACATTGAAGTAGAGGAAGAGGGCTTAAATGTCATTGCTCAAAAGGCCGATGGTGCCATGCGTGATGCGCTTTCTATATTCGATCAAATTGTTGCATTTTCAGGAAAAAAAATTACATATAAAGATGTAATTCAAAACCTTAATGTACTTGATTACGACTATTACTTTAAGTTAGTTGATTACTTTTTGGAAGAGAATGTTGTTGATAGTTTGTTAACATTTGATGATATATTA
>JBBQUP010000164.1:0-4015 GCA_038212305.1 Bacteroidales bacterium | reverse complement strand
TCCACCAATACAAAAAAGAGTTGACAGTTTAATGGTGGCAAAAGGTTATACTACTACAAACTGGATGACCAGATATTTTCCAGGAGAAGATCACAGCGAAAAATCGTGGACTAAGCGATTAAATATTCCTTTGAAATTTCTGTTTCAAAACGACGATTTTTTTCGGCAAGTAAAAAGTGAATAAGTATGATTCATTAAAACCAAAAAAATATTAAACATACTAAAACTATTGCAATCATTAGCTTTTCAGAATTTATACAAATAATGTTGGTTTCCATATATCCGAAATCATAATAGATCAATTATTAAAACAATAAATACACATGAAAATGATACTAATTGACAAGACAACACAAAGGGCAATGATTTTTATATTCATTGCTTTTATGACTCTAAATGCAGTTGCCCAAGTTCCGCCAGTTGGAAAATATGACACTACTAATTATCCGAATGACAGGAAAATTATTAACTCAATTAAAAATAGTTTCGACCAGTCGTTATCATTAAAGGACGATTATGTTGGTATTGGCGCAGACGGGAAAATGTCTTTTGGGATTCCTGAAGAGCTACAAACTTTTGTTAAGGATAGCATCAGCTTTAAATCAATTACGCCAGTTCCAGGCACAGAATTACTGAGAATATTTAATGGAACAACTGCAATTAAAACAAAAACAGTAGATGTTGTTTTTGACTCACCAAAAGGAGATGTTCACTTTAAAGTAATCAGGGCTGAGACTTATATCAAGCAAAATGGCAAATGGTATTTTGTTTTGGGACAAGGAACCAACTTTATGACACAGGAAGAATTTGACGAATACAAAAAAGCACACATCATTAAAAATTGATCTACATGAAAATGTAACTCAGAAAATATAAGGCTTGGCGTTTAGACTGATTGATGTATTTCATAATTTCAAAGTTTTGTTCAATTTCAAACATAAATTAAAATCTACAAATAATTAATTTTAAGATAAAACATAAAATGAAAGCGATTTTTTCAACAGTTCAAAAAATATTTCTGTATCTAATGCTTGTGCTTATCGGACTTTATGCAGGTATGCTTTTTTATCACGAAATGGCACCAGTCGAAACACAAATGAATCCAATTGAATATGCAAAATATTGGAAAATTGTGGACGGAACATTTATGCATGCAAGAATGGCGATAATGGGGCCAGCTATGATGATACTATTTATTGTAACGATAGTGTTATTTATAAAAGATTGGAAAAGTTTGACATTCCTCTTTTTGGTTTTATCATTTGTAGCCTTTTTTCTTGACATACGTTTAACCGTAACTCAACAATTACCTATTAACGCTTTTATCAATCAATTAGACTTGAAAAGCATTAATGAATTGCAGATTAATCAACTCACAGCATACCAAGCGACAGCAATCGCAAATTTTGAAACTCGTTTTGTTCACGGCATCATTAGTTTTGTTTTACTCTGCTTGACACCGTTTTTCTTGCCAAAACTGATTAAACCGACAAAATAAGTAACGATGTCGGCGACAAAATATCACAACAGGCAACAACAGGTCTGGCAATATAGCTGCTGAAATGCTAAATTCAAGTTAAGTTTTTAAATTGAATATCAGTACTTCAATTTCCGCCTTATCACAAAGCCGCAAAGTGTTGTATTGCAAAACATTGATTATATAAAATAAATTAAACAAAACGAACTATGACAACAAATAACGCCAACAAAACTCTATGGACACTGACAATCTACTTTATATTGTCATTCTTTGTTCTGGGTGCATCAGTAATGATGCATTATTTTATTTACCCAACTTTCGACAAAGTTCACGAAAACATTTCGGCTTATATGAGCGTGTTCAATAGCAGAGTGATTATCCTGTTTTACATTCCTTCAATTTTACTTTTATTATCTTCAATTTCTTTATTTTGGTTTGCACCAAAAAACTTTCCAAAATGGGCAATTGCGACATCAATTGCACTATCTATAATTTCGGCTGCGACAATATTCTTCATACTAATCCCAATTCAAAATTCATTTTCGGCGGCTGAAGGCTTTGAAACGGTTAAATACAATGACTTGCTTTCAAGCAGTTTGAACTTTCAACTCATTCCTATTATATTACAATCTATCATAGCTTTTGGGTTTATGAATATTTTTTTAGCCAATACAAAAGCCTTTGTGAAATGGATTTTTATTGGTGTTTTTGCCTTGGCATTTTTCACCGCAGGTTCAAACTTTATTGAAGTATTGTTAAACTACCCTTCCTGGTTGAAAGTCGGTGCAAATGAATGGATGTCATTTAGACAAGTGGTTCATAAGAAAGCATTTCTGTGGGTTTACTTACTTCCGGCTTTTTTACCTCTATTTTTGTTATTGCTAATGATTTGGTTTAGGCCGACACCAATAAAACGAAAATTTGTACTTATGGATTTAGGACTTTATGTTTATATTTTTGCTATTAGTTCAAGCTATTTTGTTCCTAAACTCCAACTGCAATTAAACAAAGCCTATTCGACACAATTGATCGAAGAACTTGTTAAAAACGAATTTCCATTGCGGTTTTTACCAGAACTTTTAATTTATGCTTTGGCAACATACATGCTTATCAAAGTTGGAAAAGACCAAATGCATGAAACAAAATGACGACAAAAAAATACGGTAACATTGGGTTTGGCAGTAGCAGGGCTTGTAGTTGTTATCTTTAACTTTATGTCTAATTTTAAAATAAGCAGAAGCGTTTTAAAATTAAATATTAAAATGTCACTTAAAAATGGAACAAAAGAGATTAGTTAATCGTATTTAGTCTAAATAAAGGCAATTAGAGTGTTTAATGTTCTAATTAATATTGTTATTTAACACTTAATATTGTTGCGACAATCCTGCCATATTAGCAGAATTAAGTAATTTTTAATGAGGGTATTAATGAATTATAGGAAACTGTAAAAAATAGTTCAATGAATCAATCTCAATCAAGACGCAAGGTACTGCAATTACTCAGTTTAACAATGCTTGGATCACTCTCTTATCCTGAAATTGCTTCTGCTGACAAAAGGTATTTCGATTATTCAGATGATCCAGTCGATGCCATCCATATAAAAAAGGGTGAAGGAAAGCGAGGTAATATCGGCGGAATTGAATTTATTTCCAAACTTAATAAATCACAAACCAATTCACATTTAGCTTGTGATGAAGCTATTCTTAAACCAGGGCATCTTGGAGCACCACCCCACATGCATAAGACCTTTGATGAAATCTGCTATGTTCTTGAAGGAACTTTAAATATTTTAGTTGGTGAGAAGGTGTATGAAGTAAGCGCCGGAGATTGGCATTTACGCCCCAGAAATATTATTCATACTTTTTGGAATTCTTCAGCGTCTCCAGTACGATTTATAGATATCTATATTCCTGGAGGCCACGAAGAATATATGGCTGAGTTAGCCAAACTTTTTGAAAATAACGGAAGGCCTAAAAAAGAAGATTTTGCTTTACTAGAACAGAAACACGATATAATATATTCCTGGGACAAATTGCCAGAAATCATGACTAAATACAAAGTTCATTTATGACAAAACGGGCATCGAACCCTCGATCCATTAATTTTCAATTTTTGTTTTAAGTATCTTGTTTATACCAGCATCAATGGTTTTAAATAACTCTGCAAAGACTGCAAACAGTTTCTTTCTGTGCTTTCGTTTCAGTAAGATGAGGCTACCATCTTTTCTGTCGACTCTGACTGCGTTATCATTTTAGATAGAATACCATTAAAAATCTTATCATTTCAGGAGTATCGCCAAAAATTTTCCTGGCTACCTCATGATAAGTTCGATTGGGCGGGAATTCGGACCACCCATCCTGGTAAGCGCATAAGTTATCGAAACATATGTCTATTTTTTGCCAATAGATGTGTAAGAAAATATTGAAATCATCTGTTTTTTTAAGCTGTAATAATTTAGTATAATTTTCTGATAGTAAACCGATAAAGATGTTGATAAATTATTAAATTTGGAGAAACGCAAAAAGATGAAAATTG
>JBBQUP010000163.1:0-4097 GCA_038212305.1 Bacteroidales bacterium | reverse complement strand
CGAAAGTAGAAGTGTAGAAATATAAACATTAACTTAAGCTGGCTTTACAGGTTGCTAAAGGACCAATAGTTGTCAGTAACTCATCTTAACAATTTTTTTTTAAATCCAAAAAGAGGTCGCATTAAATTAATACGTTTTATTACAAACTCGTAAAACGATAAGCTTGCAATAAGCGTAAAACCCAATAGCAATATAAATTTGCTGTATTCAAACTTCTACGAATTATGTCAATAAAGTAATAATCAGCATTCGTTTGATTATTTAGTGCACAAATGGATTTAAGTTTTTCGGTGTTGTTGACAATAATTATCCGGTATTGATTGTCTCGTTATTTGTCAAAAATAATATCAATACAAAGTGCATCATTTGACTTTGATCAAACCACACACTATCTCCACACGTTTAGAATTTCCTTAACAAATATTCGATCCTTTAGAGCAATTATCTTGATATTGCATTTTTACAAAATGGGTGAATTAGTAGACGTGAAAAATTATTGTAAACATCTGGTATGCGATCGGGTCATTGCCCTACACAAGATTTAATTATGCGGAACCTTCCGCCAGATAAGATTTAATTACCCTGTCTCATTAATTCTGTCTAAGTTTTGCTATAATTTCACTAGCAGATATCTATTCTTACTTTCCAATCAGTATTTCACATTCTTTCGGAATTATTACTCCGTTAAAATGATTGGTCAGTCCGTAAAAAATCAAAATAGTTATTAAAAATCCAAGGCTTAGAATTGCAATAGATTGTTTATCTGGAGCCAAACCCAACACCGATTGCTTCATTTTTTTTCTGTGAATTGAGGCGATGTGCCCAAAAAAAGACAGAATTGCCAATCCGTAATATGGAATGAAAAATAAGTTGAAAGGAAATGAATTAAGACCTGCAACGCCAAAATAAAAGTTAGTATCGAGGTGCAAAAAAAATCGCCCACATAAAACAGCACTTAAATGAATGATAAAAAAAAACGCCAGGTAAAGTCCCGTCCAGATATGTAGTTTATCCCAGTTGAAATTTGCTGTCTTTCGGCTTGGCATGAAGAGTTTTAAACCTGAAATAATTTGTACAAGTACAGCAAGTATTAGAATTATTTCAACAAATCGATTGCGATAAACTTGTCGAAACACATTCATCATTTCAATATGTCTATCAGCGCCAAAAATGCTCCCTACGTGATTAACTAGATGAAGTACAACAAAAATTGAAATTGTTACTCCCGATAAAAAATGTTTTTTTTTAATTCCCATTTTTTTGCGTGCCTGTTGTTGCTTTAAGATGTTCGATACAAAGGCAAAAGTGAAGTTTCCATAGCAGAGCTTCATTCTGTTTGCCACCAAGTCACTTATTCTATTGGGTCTGATGTTATTATCAATCGATTCAATATTTCCATACTGGAATTTTTATAAAACTGTTGTTGTACCACTTTATTTGTAAAGGTTCTCCGGCATCTTTTATCGTCTCTTCTGAAACTGGTTTTCCAGAGCCATAATTGATAATTTCAAATGGGTGTTTATTGATATTTAGGAAAATAACAAGTCTACTTCCTTTGCTAATTTTTTTACTTACAAATCGTGTATTATCAAATGGAATTCTTTCTTTTCTATTTGGTTTTAGAAGTTGTCTTTTAGTATTGTCTTTTGCATAACTTGCTCTGCCTACATAGCGGGTAAGAAAAAAATATTTTCCATCTGGCATTAGTTCGTACAAAGCCATTGAAATATCCATATCCTTTTTATTGATTGTTGCAAATAAATTTCCTGTAAATGAGCCATTAATGTCGAATTCATTTTCAAGAGGTATGGTTTTAAAGATTAATCCATTACTTGCATCAAGTGTATCAAAAATAATTTCAGGAGTATAGTAATTATTTTGACTTGCTCTGTCCTTAAAATCTATTTTTTGTTTTTCAAAAGATTTCTTTTTGGGTTTTTTATTTACCAACTTATTATGGTCTAAATAAAAGGTTAAAGTATCATTGTTTGTTGCTTCCAACGAAGGAGCATGTCTCCATTTGTTAGTTCCCATTACCTGATAATTAACTTTGTCTTTTAATAATTCAGGTTTTGGTTTGTCTTTTAAAATATAATCTAACCATTGAAAAGCCAATTCTCTCATACTGATATTTGCAACAGGATCAATTTCATAACCCATCAGATTTTTTTGAGGTTTGCTTTGTCCACTCCAATGGTCGTAAGGGCCAATTACAAAATAATGATTTGCGTTTTTGTTGTATTTATTATGTAGCTTGAAATATTGAATCGCTCCAATTTGTGAACCATCATAGTATCCAGTTGTAGTTAGAATTGGAATGTTTATTTTTGAATATTCTTCGGGCGTTGGAACCATTGATTGCCAATATGAATCATAATCTGGGTGTTCTAACCATTTCTGGAAAATTGAGTTGGGATGATTTCCCAAACTATCTAAACTCTGAAAGGAAGTGCCATTATTGTACCAATTAAAATTCAAATCTCTATCGTATGGTTTGTTTTTATAGATATTATCGTTTGCCCAGCCTAAAGCATTGCCGTAAGGGACATTGTTTTCCATTGGCATATCAAAACCTGGCATAACCGCTACTTGTGGAACAATCGTTTTTAAAGCAGGGTGGATATTTTTTGCTGTTGCCCATTGCGAATATCCTGTATAACTGCCACCAAACATCCCTACATTTCCATTGCACCAAGTTTGCTTACTTATCCAATCAATAATGTCATAAATATCTTTTCCTTCGTGTTCGAATGGTGCGTAATCTTTTATATTTTTCCGAATGCCACGAGCATAAGCCACAATTCCTACATAGTCGTTATCGCCAGAAATTTTACCAAAAAAAACATCATTGGGGCCCTGATAGTATGTGGTATTAAACAGAACTACAGGCAAAGGATTTGTATTTACTTTCTTTCGGACGATTGTTGCAGAAATTTCAATACCACTCTTTGTTGGAATTAAGACACTGTCCTGTATTATATATGTGCTGTCATTTTGAACAGAATTTTGAGCATATATTGTATTACAGGATATTAGGATAAAAAAAGTACAAATAAAATATTTCATAATTCTCAGATTTTATAGTCATTTACTCTTTGGTGTCGTCAAATAATAAGCTTATTGCTAAAAGTCAACAGCAAGGTGGAGGTCTGTTTTATTCGTAATTAATGTTATTGTTGTATTTTCCCAAATCATGTGTTATGGATTAATTGTTTACTCTATCTAAAAATTTAAAAACTACCTTTTTGTTCAGCATTCATTGGTGGTTGAATTCCTAACAAATTTGCTACTGTTGGTGCTATTTGTAACGAATACATTTTTTTTATTTCCTTTTTCGGAACATCTGGACCGATTGCATAAAAGATAGACTGACCTGCACGCAAAGTGGACAGGCAACCGTGAACGCCTCTGCCTGTTTCATTCATTGTACCGCTTAAAAGAAAATTCTTAGTTGCCTGGTTTTCATTTTCAAACATTGCCGGATCAAAAGAGTTTTGTACAAGAAAATTTACACCCATTTGGTATCTATGTGAAATTGTGTAACCTGCCTTACAGCTTACAAATAAGTCACCCGAATAATCCGGATGATATAAACCATACTTTTTCTGTTCTTGCTTATTTGCCACTAATTCAAATATAGGTTCGCCCGTAATAGTATCATTTAACGATTTTAATAATACTGTCAATCGGTTCAAATAACTTTCGTAATCACCAGTTTTTATTTTTTCTTTATTGATGTATATGTGTGCAGAGTTTCCGCTTGAACAAAGCGTAAGTTCTTGATTGGCAAAACTGAACCCATTTTGTTCGAAATAATTATTTAACAATAGAGTCGTATGAATTGGTATCATTCCGTGATCAGAAAAAATAACAAAATTAGTTCCCTTTGGAGCGGCATTCATAATTTCAAGTAAATAAGCATCAATAGTCTGAAATCGTTTTTCAATATAACCGGCATAAATTTCGGGACGGTTTCCGTTATCCGCTTTATAATCTATTTGGCGTGGATTAGTTAATGTGTATCTGTGCTGCACATCGTCAAGTGTAGAAAAGTAGCCAAATAATAAATCCCAATCATCTTCTTTCATCGCCGTAAG
>JBBQUP010000162.1:0-4192 GCA_038212305.1 Bacteroidales bacterium | reverse complement strand
TGTACAACAATACATTGATGCTCGAACGATTTATGTGCAGGTTTGCTATTAATCCAAACACTGCTAAAAATCAAAAAATTGTCAAAGAACTATTGGAATACGGCAAAATTGCCGCTTAAAATCTAACGGACTATTGAAAATGGTGACTCCGGTTATCAGGAGGTTCGAAATTACTAAAATAGCTGTTAAAATTAGCAGTCTGCGTTTTGTATACAAGTTTTTCATCCTTATGTGTTATTTCAATCAAAACTAAAGTTAATTATTTAGTTAAGGTGATAATTAAGATATAGTTAATTTTTTTGGGATTGAATGTGTTTGTTAAATTTGTTGGCTGAAAAAATAGAAAAATCTAAGTTGGATTTTAAAATTAGGTAACGTTTTGTTTTTCGATATTTACAGTGTATAATGCAAATTTCTAATTTAAAAGTTTAAATTTGTTGGTTAATTTTATCATTTATAAACAATGGAAGTGAATAATTTTAGTGTGCTCCTCGTTAGTGAATCAAAAGCAAATAATTAACTTATAGCGAATTAAATAATACATTCGAATTATGAAGAGAAAAATAATAATTAGCCTTATTTTGGCTTTAACAACAAATAATTTCCTGAGTTTTGCACAACAAATAGAGCCTACCATATCATTCCACACAGACACTCATGACTTTGGGAATATAAATGAAGCAGATGGGCTAGCGGTATTTAGCTTTGTTGTTACCAACACTGGCGCCACTCCTTTGATTTTCAAAAATGTGCAAGCATCATGTGGTTGTACTACACCTGCGTGGCCAAAAGAACCAATATTGCCAGGGGCAAAAGGAACAATTGTTGTTTCATATGATCCTCAAAACAGACCAGGACATTTCGAGAAACAAATTACTGTTACTTCTAACGCAGATCCTGAAACAACCAATCTTTATATTTCAGGAGAAGTGATACCTCGCGAACTAACAGTTGAAGAAATATATCCAATTAATTTTGATGGCTTACGATTAAAAATGTCGCAAGTAACTTTTAGCAGTATTACACCTACTCAAAAATTAACCTCGTTAATTGACGTAGTTAATAATTCAGATAAAACTTTAGCCATTTCGTTTAACCAAGTACCGATACATATAAACGCAAAAATTACTCCTGAAATTATTCCGATTAATGGCAAAGCTGTAATTGAACTTACTTATGATGCTGCTGTAAAAGATGACTGGGGATTTTTATTCGATCGTATTTCGGTATTAATTAATGGCAATGAATATGAAACCAATACAATATCAGTTTCGGCAAATATTCAAGAAGATTTTAACGCTTTAACTCCCGACCAAAAATTAAATGCCCCAAAGGTAGAGGTTGATAATGCAACATTCGATTTTGGGATCATTAAATCGGGCGACCAAGCTTCTCACGATTATGTGTTGAAAAACAACGGGAAAAGCAACCTTATTATACACAAAGTTCAACCTACTTGTGGTTGTACAATTGCTAATTTAAAATCGCCAATTGTGAAGCCTGGCGAATCAACAACAATTTCAATTGATTTCAATTCTGAAGGTAAAATTGGAGAACAAAATAAAAATATTTCAATTATATCGAATGATCCTTCGAGTCCGAAGTTTAATTTGTTTATCATAGGAACTATTCAGTAATTATTATTTCAGCTCAAACAAACGGAAATCATTGAAACCTCTGAATCGAATACACGCAAGGCAAACAAACCTGCACTCAGCTTACCGTAGAGTATAATTACAGTTCAAATACTATTCAACGACGAATAGATAAATTAGGAGTTCAGACCTATGCGAGCGGTTTTGGCAGTAGTTAAAATTTTTGCAATTGTGTTTGCATCAACTATTATGCATTCAATTTTTTGCTCACTCGGCATGCGTTGTTACAGCGTCAATATTCGATTATAGTTTTCACCACTTTGTTTATTTGAAAATTCGAATAATTTGTTTGGACTAATAGTGCGACCATTTATTTCGTTGGCAACATTGGGCCAATCAGCCATGAAATGTCTACAATCTATGCAACCAAAAACTCCAGAAATGCTTTGTACTTCTATATTGTACTATTGGGTTAAAATAAAATCGCCGCAAACAGAGCTCAAAATCCGTAGCCATTACGCAATTTGTTATTTGCATTAATCGTTGTTGATTCTGCTGCGCGAATGGTGGCTGCGCCATTATTTTTATTCGTAAAATAAATTTGTCTAATAATTAATTGATTAATATAAAAATGCGAATTAATTTACTGAGAAGCAACGGTGTTTTTAACATGCATGGTACGTGATTTCACGGATATAATTTAAGGGAAAAACAGGATTGAAATTGATTAGTATCAAAGGTATTTTTAGAGTGATTTTTATTAATAATATTAAAATTTGCTAACATGAAAAAACTATCGTATTTATTAATGTTTTTAGGGATTACTGTGTCAACTTTTGGTCAAAAGAGTGAAATCCCTTTGATAGGTGAAAAAGCTCCAAGTTTTCATGCGAATACAACAAACGGCGAGATTAATTTCCCCGAAGATTTTGGTAAAAGCTGGAAGATTTTATTTAGTCATCCCCGGGATTTTACACCAGTATGTTCCTCAGAAATATTGGCATTGGCTAAAATGCAAAATGATTTTAAAGATTTAAATGTGAAAATTGCCATTGTATCAACCGACAATGTCATGCAGCACCAATCGTGGAAAAAATCAATTGAGGAAATAGAGGTTCAGGGAAGGAAAGTAGGGAAAATAATTTTTCCATTCATAGATGATGAATCCTCTGCTATTTCAAGAAAATATGGAATGCTTCACGATCCCGTTAGCACAACCAAGGACGTTAGAGGAGTGTTTATCATTGATCCTGACAATGTTATTCAATCAATAAATTTTTATCCTATGAATATTGGTCGAAATATGGTTGAGATAGAAAGAATTGTTGTGGCTTTACAAAACTCTAAAAGCAATCAAGTTTTAATGCCTGCTAATTGGAAAGTTGGAGATGATGTATTAATGCCTTTTAAGCCGTTCGAAAATAGTGAATTAGCTAATAATCCAAAGCTTGCTGAGCAATATTATAACATAGGCGATTACATGTGGTATAAAAAAATGATAGAATAGTTGATGAATATTAATAAAATGGACACTTATATGGACATTTTTTAAATTTTGGTCTATCTTGCACTTAATGGTTTATGAAATTTACTTAATCAGATGATCCAGCGTAAAATCACATCATCTGATTATATAAATTTTAAAAATGGAGTGAATTAGTATTAATTCAATTTAAAAGTAAAAAGGTCGATAATCTTCAGCGAGAATGAAAAATGTTTATAATCAGTTAATTTATTAAACTACAGGAATCATCAAAAATGGAGGAATCAATAAAGATTTTATTATCCTGCAATATTCCATTATTTCTAGAAGGTTTAAAGCAGATTATTCATAAAGAGAGAAGATTTGAAATTATTGGTGAAGCGCATCATGAATTTGACATAGAATCGATTTTAAAAATTACAAAACCACACCTTCTAATCATTAATTTTTCAGAAAAAAATCAGTCAATTTCTGATACTTGCAAGAAAATATATACTTCCTATCCATGGTTGCCTATTCTTATTTTTTTAGACTGCTCTAATGATGTTTCCATCCCACAACTTATTGTAAATGGGGTGCGTGGTATTATATGGAAAGAAAATACAAATCTGGATCTTATCGATTCAATTTTTAAGCTGGCCAATGGTAAATTGTTTTTTGAGAATCCTGATAACTGTAAGTATTCGCAGCGATTGAACGATTGTTCTATTTACGAAAAGTGTTTATCCGAAAGAGAGAGTGAAGTAGCCGGATTGTTAGCAGATGGACTGAGTTATAAGGAAATCGGGAATCAACTCAATATAAGTCCAAGAACAGTTGAGTCCCATAAAAATAATATCATGGAGAAGCTTCAATTAAATAATCTTTCAGAATTAATAAAGTTTTCGTTGATTAATAATTTATAATTCAATGTCGTTTAGTTAAGGAATCTTCTGAAAGGCTTTATTTTATTGGAGTATTGGAAAAAATAGTTTTTTTAAATGTTTGTAATTTACTCTATGATGATTATCTTGTAAGGGTATATAGGGGGTAACCCAAGTGCCAATACAAAACAAGATTATCGAGAAAGTTTAACGGAAAATATCGACTATGAAATTGGAAATCAACAATTTAC
>JBBQUP010000161.1:0-4258 GCA_038212305.1 Bacteroidales bacterium | reverse complement strand
AAGCCTACTCAGAGCGCACCTACCGATGTCCAGTGAAACGGTCGTGGAAGTCGCAAAATTGGAATAGTGGAGTAATTCAGGTTAGTGCAGCATTTTAATGCTAACAAAATATTATCAACAACATTTTTTTAGATTACAGCCTTTGTTTTTGAACTTCTAAAGAGGTAATGGAATAAATTCTGGCGAATTTTTATGAAAAGATACTTTCATTGTAAACTCCAACATTAGTTTTAGCGCTCATAATCTATAATTACTATCTCAAGAATAATAGAATTTCTGTAAACAACCGCTTTAAAAAAAATCAAAAAGGCTGTCTTTGATTAACAAAGACAGCCTTTTATGAATTAATTACTGATAATCTGCTATAACCTGTATCCTAATGAAAGACCGAATCCAGTATTTTTAAGCGTTGCATCATTTTCAGGATTATTTTTAGGGTTAATATTAAGCATACCTAGTTGCGCGTTAAGCTGTATGAATATCCCGCTTGCCATTTCATATCCAAAGAGTATGTTTGCACCTGCATCGAATGGCTTAACATAGTTCCCGGATAACGTCTCCGCTAAATCTGTTTCATTTTTGAATTTTATACTCGATTCATTCGTTAAAGAACCAATTTCATTAATGTGTTTGCCTCCTATACCGTAAGCTACATAAGGTCCAAATCCTAACATAACATAACCACTTCCAACCTGTGCTTTATAAACTAGATTTAGAGGTAATTCAATATATGAAAGTTTATATGTATTGGTACTGGTGACACCCAAAAAAGTAAATTCGCTTTTTGCACCTTTAGTGCTGAACATTAATCCAGGCTGGAAGTAAAACTCTGGGGCAATAGGAAACTGAACATTAACTCCAACATGATAACCTATTATCATATCATTTTTAAGTTTGTCTCCGCTCGCATCTTTCCCGTTAAGGTTTTGAAAGTTTACCCCTCCAAGGATACCAAACGAAGTTTTTGAACTCTCAGTGCCCTGAGCAAATGTCAAGTTTGTTGCGATTGTAAATGCGAGTGTAAAAATAAATAATTTTGTTTTCATCTTCTTTGTTATAAGTGAGTTAATAGATTAATTGTTTTAATTTTTCTGTGCGTCAGACTTCATTTTTTCATTGGCAGTAATTAAAAATTCAACCCTGCGATTTTGTGACTGGCCATCTTTGGTATCATTCGAATATTTTGGTGAGTTTTCGCCAAATCCTTTAACTGCTAAACGATTATAGGTAATACCTTTATCCGATAGGTAGTTGGAAACAGCACCGGCCCGTTCTCTTGACAGGTTCTGGTTATACGATTCACTCCCTTTACTGTCTGTATGTCCCTGAATTTCGATATTGGTATCAGGATAACCATTAAGAACAGCAACCAGCTTGTTCAAGTTTGTTTTTGCTTCGCTCGAAAGGTTCGATTTGTCAAAACCAAACAGCACATTGCTGCTGAATTCTACGACAATACCTTCTCCTACGCGTTCAACTTTTGCATCGGGAACTGTTTTTTTAATCTCCTCGGCCTGTTTATCCATCTGCCGTCCAATTACAGCACCGGAAGCGCCGCCTACTGCAGCTCCAATTATTGCACCCAAGGCTGTGTTGCCCGAAGCTCTACCTATTACTGCACCAGCAGCTCCGCCGGCAGCGGTTCCAACTGCAGCACCTTTTTGTGTTTTACTCCATGTAGCGCATCCTGTAAAAATAAAAACAGAACTTAAAAGCACTAAAAAACTCATTTTTAATTTATTCATAACCCTCATTTTTAATTATTAATAAACACTTATTAAAATCTAACCTTGAAGAAGTTAGATTTGGATTTCTGCTCTTTCTATACTGTTGAATAATTTAGATAAAGGTAGTCTCTCTTTAATGTTGAAGTCTTATACAATTCACAATAAAAATTACATTATTCACACATCACGCGGGTGTTTTGTTTAGAGAATAGAATAATTAAGATTTTGGTGTTTTGGTAAAATTGAAGCATTATGGAAATATTACTTCGAGTCTTAAACCAAAGTGTCATATCAGTTTTTCAGTTTTTATCCCTCAGTAAAGACACAATTACAAGTAGGCTAACTCTAAAACTGAAGAAATCAGAACCGCCCTCGCTGCCCAAAGAGTAAAGTCAACTGAAAGTAATATCCCATGCTTATTGTGGGGATAGGGACATTGTTTGCGATTGGGAATAATGGTGAACTTGAAACAGATAAGCCATCCTGATGGATGATTTTTAAGCGTGCAAAATCAATGCAATTTTAAATTAGCCACAGTAATTTAATCACTTGTTACCAGTGTTGTTTATTTATTCCCTATTTCTATCTTGAATCGTCAAGTTCAATAGTTTATTTAGGGTCAATATCAGGATAACCTTTGTTGCATTAAGAGCCTATTTTTACCGTCGAACTTTATTAATTGCTCGGATTATAATACTTCAATGCTTCAGGCATTATCTTCTTTATATTTCTAATTCTTGTTGCATCCGATGGGTGAGTACTCAAAAATTCAGGTGGTTTTTCACCTCCAGCATTCGACATTCGTTGCCAAAAAGTTATTGCTTCCTGAGGGTTGTATCCGGCCATTGCTGCAAAAATTAGCCCGTAGTGGTCGGCTTCTGTTTCTTGTTGACGCGACCAAGGTAACACTGCACCAACAGTACTTCCAATGCCATAAGCCTGCATAAATAAGTTTTGTGTTTCCTGAGCTTTTTGCGATAATGCAACTTGGAGACCGATTCCTCCCAATTGTTGAACAAGCCCTTGGCTCATCCGTTCGCTACCATGTTTAGCAATGGCATGTGCAATTTCGTGACCTACAACAATAGCTAGCGCTGTTTCGTTTTGGGTTATTGGTAATAAACCTGTATACACAACCACTTTCCCTCCGGGCATACACCATGCATTAGCTTCTTTGCTGTCAATGGTGTTAAACTCCCACTTGTATCCTTCTATTACCGATTGTTTTCCCTGTCCGTTGTAATACTTTGTAATAGCGTTTGAAATGCGTGCGCCCACACGGTCAACCATTGCAGCATCTTTACTACTGGACGACCTTAATACCTTATTCTCGTCCAGAAATGTTTTGTACTGACTAGTAGCCATCAATTGCAATTCCGATTCTTGAACCAAACTCAACTGCTTACGACCTGTTACCTGATTGAGTACACATCCGTAGAAAAAAACAGCAATTACTATTAAAGTTAAAAACTTTTTCATTAGGCTGTATTTTATCTTATCTTTAATGATATACCTACCTTACTATAATTAACTTTTGCCTATTGGGAGTAAAGGCAGATATGGAATATCCATAAAATAGTTATCTCACCAATAGACAAAGTTGAAACTAAACTGTAATGTGCTGTAAGCTACTTAAAACCCCAAATACTTTCAGTAGCCAAATCACAAGAACAACTACAACAACTATATTAAGAATGGTTTTAATCGTGCGTTGCATGGGTATATAGCTGTTTACTAACCAAAGGATAACCCCAGCAATAACGATAACGATGAGAACAGTTAAAATAGGCATACTCTTTTAATTTAAGTTAATACTAATGATATATGCCACAAATTTCAACTTTCATACGATAAGAAGTATTACACAATTCCCGAAAAGAGTTACATTATTCACACATCTGAATTTATTTGAATGTTTTAACTGCTATGAGTTGCTCTTTTTCCAGATATAAAGACCTCAAAAATCAATCATTACGTTTAGGAATACCTCCTTCTTTCGGGGGCTAAAATTGCTTATAACGGTGGCGGTATTACATGTAGCGGATTGAGTGGCAACGAGCCTAATCCCCGTTACGAAACCAACCAGCTGGAGTTGAACTTCCAAATTGCACTGAAACCCGCCATATTTTATGACCGCATGTGTGTGCCTTGAAAGGTAAATATTATAAAAGTTCTTTAAACGGAAGCGTTTGGGAACAAGTCCAGAGGGTGAAAGTCCCTTGTGCGCGGAGTCGTGTCCGAACGGCAAAGCCTTTTGGTGTTTATATGAAAGAAATGGGAGGCTGGGCGGTTGCCCAACGGCGAAGCCCTCACGAATTCCAGAAAACAATATAATAAAAGGATGAGTAAACCCGTACGTACAGTGGTGTGAGAGGTTCTCCCCGTCGGCTTAGCTGGCGGGGCAGCCTACTCGATTGTAGACCGTTATTTTTTCATCAGATATTTAAGAACACCCTCTCTATATTCAATATCTTTCTCATTCAATAGAATCAAGTTATTCGTAAAATCAAAATCAACAAAAAGTTCTGGAT
>JBBQUP010000160.1:0-4458 GCA_038212305.1 Bacteroidales bacterium | reverse complement strand
TTCTCCAATATATAACTCGGTACCAACATCCGTGATACGGTTTCTAATAACTTGTCCGTTGAAGGACGTTCTTTTCGCTTTTGTCCCATAGAAAACTAAGATACTTTTTTTTCATAGCACCTCAAAAAAAGAATTAACCATAAATTTGAAACATCTCAATTATCCGATTATTTAGCCTACCTTTGACGTTTTATTAAGATTACATGACATTTGAACAATTAGGAATTATAGAGCCCATCTTAAAAGCTCTTAGTGAAGAAGGATATAAGAATCCAACACCCATACAGGAACAATCAATACCCTTATTATTAAACGGAAAAGATTTACTGGGATGTGCGCAAACGGGTACAGGGAAAACAGCGGCTTTTGCTATACCCATACTGCAGCATTTACAAACAGATCGACATAGAAGTAATCGAATTCGAAAGATTAGAGCACTTGTAATAACTCCAACACGCGAACTGGCACTACAAATTGGTGAGAGTTTCTCTGTTTATGGGAAACATACGGTAATTAAAAACACCGTTATTTTTGGCGGTGTTAAACAAGGGCCACAAACCGATGCCTTGAGAAGTGGCATTGATATATTGGTTGCTACACCTGGTCGCTTATTAGATTTAATGAAGCAGGGTTTTATATCGCTAAAAGATGTAGAATATTTTGTTTTGGATGAAGCCGATCATATGCTGGATATGGGTTTTATTCACGATATACGTAAGGTAATAGCAGTTTTGCCAACTAAGCGTCAGTCGCTTTTCTTTTCGGCTACTATGCCAACTGAAATAGTTGAGTTATCGCGCAAAATTTTGGGCAATCCCGAAAAAGTATCGGTAAAACCCGAGCAGGCTACTGCCGAAAAAGTAGGACAACAGGTTTATTTCGTAAACAAGGAGCATAAGCCTAATTTGCTGATTCACTTACTTCAGAATAATCCTAAAAAGTCGACTCTCGTTTTTTCTCGCACCAAACACGGCGCCGATAAGATTGTGAAAGTACTTCAACGTGCCAATATAAATGCCGAAGCCATTCATGGGAATAAATCTCAGGGTGCTCGCCAGCGTGTACTTGGCAGCTTTAAAAGTGGCGAAATGCATGTGCTGATTGCGACCGATATTGCTGCTCGAGGTATTGATGTTGAGGAGCTTTCGTTGGTAATAAACTACGATTTGCCAAATATTCCCGAAACGTACGTTCACCGAATTGGTCGTACTGGACGTGCCAGTGCCAGTGGTATTGCAATATCTTTCTGCGATGATGAAGAAAAGGATTATCTGCGAGATATTCAAAAACTGATAGATCAAAAAATTCCAGTTGAGTCAGACCATCCATTTTTTGATGGCAGTTTAGAAAACGCATTTAATAACCCTTCGAAATCTAACCGTAGGCCTCAGAAAAAAGCACAATCTTCAAGACCCGCTCGAACCAATGAAAGTGCTGCTAGTCCTAAAGGTCGCAGACCTTTTGTTTTAAAGCGTCGTTAAATAGGAAAAACGATATATATAAATAGACAATTAAAAAATCGTATATTTAACCGGTTAAACTTATAAAATATTCACAACTAATAAATTAATATTAATTCATGGGTAGGTCACAGGAAACATTCAACAAAAAGGAAGTCCGTAATAAGAAAGAAAAGAAGCGAAAAGATAAGGTTCAGAAAAGAATTGCTCGAAACGATACTGAGAAAAAAAGTAGTTTAGATGATATGATTGCCTATGTGGATGAGTATGGTCGAATTAGCTCTACACCTCCTGATCCTACGCGCAAAATAAAGAATAATATTGAGGATATTGCCACGAGTATTCCTAAGCGCGAATCAACTCAAAATGATGATCCAGTTAGAAAAGGTACAGTCACTTTTTTCAACGATGCGAAAGGATATGGATTTATAAAAGATGCTGAAACTCAAGAGAGTGTGTTTGTGCATGCCAATAATTTACTCGAACCGATTAAAGAGGGCAATTTAGTGAATTACGAGGTTGAAATGGGTCAGAAAGGACCTAGTGCCATTAAGGTTAAGATATTGAAGTAATACCTCTCACTCAACCATTTTGGGTTGGTGAAAAGGTATCAATTGAATTAGGAGTGGAATAATTGGATTTTTGAATGGATTAATTTAAACTCTGAATGTAATTCTTCAAATCATTGTATTCTTTATTATTTGGATAGAGTTCAGAGAGTTTAACCGCATAAGGCATCGCTTTTTTCGAATCTCCTTTTTCAATATTAAGCGTGCACAAAGTATGAAGAATATCTGTGTTGTATGCATTTGATTTTATTGAGTATTCGAGGAATTTAATGGCCTCATCTCTTGAGGTAGATCGAGCTATTTTGACATAGCAATTTTTTTCATCGTAGCTGGCATTTTTTCAATCGCATAGCGCAAAGCAGTGCGAGGCATGGCCGCTTTGTTGGCAACAACAAAATTAAAAACCTTTTGTTGATGAGCTTGACTTGCTACTTTTAACATCCAGCCATAGCCTTTCTGAACCATATCGTCGTTATCGGTTAAAAGCATTGTGGCAATTTCGAAAACATCGTTCAAAAACAATCCTTTTTTGGCAGGAACAATTAACGAAACCGCTGCAGCACGGCGCACCCAGCGATTAGGTGACTGTGTCCATTTTTTAAGTTCCGATAGAAAGGTTGGGTACATCTCAATAAAATCACCAACGGTATGATTACAAAACGTATCGCACGAAGCCCAATTGGTAATGTGGTTTTTCACCCATTGCTCGAGTTGCTTAAAGTCTTTGGGCACAAACTGTTTGCTAATTGCATGTGACCAATGGCAAGCAATAAACGACTCCTCTAAATTTCCAGATTTCCAAAGTTCATCGCACAAATTGAAAATATCGGCCTTTGATACGTGCTTGATTTGTTTATAATATGATTTTCCAATTTGGCGCGTAATATCTGACTTAACACCATAGCAAGTAATCTCTTCTTTAAAAAACCGTAGAGTTGATTGTTTGGTTTTCTCATTGCTTTGGGTAATCAGATCTTGGCGGACTACTTCGATTATTGGGTTCATAGTGTTTGGTTTAAGAAAATGTTAATCCGTTGCAAATTAGTTATTTTTGTAGTTTGTTGAACTAAATCGTCTTTTTGAAATTTTTCCATCTCTCAAAGAAATTTTAGTAATAATTTTAGAATAATGTTGTATTAGCTTGTTCTTTGCAAATATTCTAACATTGGCAGCTGTAAATTAAATGGAATTTTACACCAATAAATAATAGCGGATGACTGCTGTTTTGGCATGTTTTGAATTTGCGCAAACAATTATTAAATTAGACAGTAAATAAGTCCTTTAAATCAGGCTTACATCTTGAATCTTAATACTAATGTTTTAAAAATATGAAATCCCACCACCAATTTAATTACGATCATTTTATTGTAAAGCAGAATAAAAAAGTTGATTTAAGCGATTTTGATACTGCAGACACCAATGGAATTAAAAATAAAAAAGCTGCACAAGAAGCACTGCAAAGTGATATTGAAGCGTTGTCGGAAGTACAGGTGTTGCTTTGGGCATCGGCACAAAAAGGAGTTTTGATTTTATTTCAGGCTATGGATGCTGCGGGTAAGGATAGTACAATTAAACATGTGATGTCGGGCGTTAATCCTCAAGGGTGCGCGGTTACGAGCTTTAAGGCTCCGTCGGAAGAAGAGAAACAGCATCATTTCCTTTGGCGCCCAGCGCGATTTTTGCCTGGCAAAGGACACATAGCCATCTTTAACCGATCGTATTACGAGGAGGTTTTAGTGGTTAAGGTTCATCCTAAGTTTTTAAATGGTCAATGGCTACCTGCCGATTTCTCAGAGAAACATCTGGACGATTTTTGGAAACAGCGTTACAAAGAAATTAATAACTGGGAGCAATCGCTTGCCGATCATGGGATTACAGTGATCAAGTTCTTCTTAAATGTGTCGAAAGAGGAGCAGAAAGAGCGTTTTTTAGATCGCTTGAATCAGCCTGAGAAGAATTTTAAGTTTTCGACAGCTGACGTGGAGGAGCGTGTTTATTGGGACGATTATCAGAAAGCCTATGAGCAAATGCTGTCGGCAACCAGCACCAAGAGTGCGCCGTGGTATGTTATTCCAGCCAATAACAAGTGGTTTACGCGCTCGGTTGTAGCCGATATTATTACCTCGCGAATTGAGGCTTTGAACCTGAAAATACCAACTCTCTCGAAAGCCCAGTTGGCCGAATTGGAGAAAGCAAAAGAGCGTTTGTTAAGCGAATAAGGTCTAAGACCTATTTATTGTTTTTGCTGTTTATTAATTAATTAGGGTCTGCTGTAAAAGTATTATTTCATTCTATTATAATTAATTAACTTGATTTTTATAGATGCCAAATGCACGGGAAATGAGAAAATATTACATAACCCATTGACTTATTAAATTTTAAATTCCCCGTCAGGGGATAAATATCAATAGAGAATTAATGCTGAGATA
>JBBQUP010000159.1:0-4517 GCA_038212305.1 Bacteroidales bacterium | reverse complement strand
ACCCCGGCATCTTTTTGATACCGGGGTTTTCTATTTGTCATATTTTATTAAATAGACAGAATCGATTTTTAGGACTGGTTCGTACTATTTAGGGTGAATCTTGTCAATAAAGCAATTGCTCAATATCATTTAATTGTAATCGTTATAAATTGCAAATTATTTAATGTGCTTAATTCCTAGAATTAACCTATTTTTCTACCTTTGTGGTTTTTGTTGTTTACAGCAATTTAGTAAAGTTTAAACTTATAAAATAACAAAACTGTGTCGGATACCAGATATGTATTTGTAACCGGAGGGGTTGCCTCGTCATTGGGAAAAGGAATTATATCAGCCTCTTTGGCCAAGCTGCTTCAAGCACGAGGCTATAAAGTTACCATTCAAAAACTCGATCCATATCTTAATGTTGATCCGGGTACATTAAATCCTTATGAGCATGGCGAGTGTTATGTGACTGAAGATGGTGCTGAAACCGATTTGGACTTAGGGCATTATGAGCGTTTTTTGAATGTTCCTACCTCTCAGGCTAATAATGTAACTACGGGTCGGATTTACCAAAATGTGATAAATAAAGAACGTCGCGGTGATTATTTAGGGAAAACAGTTCAAATTATTCCTCATATTACAGATGAAATTAAGCGAAATATCAAGCAATTAGGTTCACGTCATCAGTTTGATGTGGTAATTACCGAAATAGGTGGAACTGTTGGTGATATTGAGTCGTTGCCATACATCGAAGCTGTACGTCAGATGAAATGGGAATTGGGGCATCGCGCATTAGTCATTCATCTTACACTGGTGCCTTATTTGGCTGCATCTGGCGAGTTAAAAACAAAACCAACTCAGCATTCGGTTAAGCAGTTGCTTGAAGCAGGAGTTCAGCCCGATGTGTTGGTACTTCGTACCGAGAAAGATTTAACGAGTGATATTCGCAAAAAAGTAGCTTTGTTTTGTAATGTGGATTACAAATCGGTTATTCAATCCATCGATGTATCAACTATTTACGAAGTTCCTGTAAAAATGCAGGAAGAAGGTTTGGATGAAACGGTGTTGAAGAAACTTCAATTACCAATTAACGAAAAGCCAGATCTTAAAAATTGGAAAGCATTTTTAACCAAGCTTAAAAATGCCAACGAAAAAGTAACCATTGGCTTGGTTGGTAAATATGTTGAGTTGGCAGATGCATACAAATCCATTATTGAGGCGTTAATACATGCATCAACCTATCACGACCATAAAGTTAAGGTCGAATTGATTCAGTCGGAGCAAATTACATCTCAAAATGTAGCTGAAATTTTATCGAAAGTGGATGGGATTTTAGTTGCACCCGGCTTTGGCCATAGAGGTATTGAAGGCAAAATAGCTGCAGTACAGTATGCTCGCGAAAACAATGTGCCATTTTTTGGTATTTGTTTAGGTATGCAGTGCGCTGTTATTGAGTTTGCTCGAAATGTTATTAAAATGGAGGGTGCTAACTCTCGCGAAATGGATCACAATACGCCATTTCCTGTGATTGACCTAATGGAAGATCAAAAAAATGTGACCGACAAAGGAGGAACAATGCGATTGGGAGCATACGATTGTCAGGTTTCTAAAGATAGCAAGGCATTTCATGCTTATAAATGTGAACATGTTCGCGAACGCCATCGTCACCGGTATGAGTTCAATAATGAGTTTTTACCTGATTTTATAAAGTCGGGAATGAAAGCAAGTGGAAATAATCCTGATACTGGACTGGTTGAGATGGTTGAAATCTCTTCTCACCCTTGGTTTATTGGCGTTCAGTTTCACCCCGAGTATAGCAGTACCGTATTAAAGCCACATCCACTATTTATGGCGTTTGTAAAGGCTGCCATCGAAGTGAAAAATAATAAGAAATCAAAATAAGAAATATAAAAGTAAAATGGATAGGAATTCAATTATTGGAATTGTTCTCATTGGGAGCATCTTAGCTCTTTTTTATTGGATCAATCAACCTAATCAATCACAAATTGAGCAGGCGAAGCGATATCAAGACTCTACACAACAGGTTGAGATAGCTCATCAAGCCGAAATGGCTGAATTGGCAAAAACAACTAAAGATGCAGTAGTAACTCCACAACTGACCGATTCGGCAAAATTGGCCATTGAGCAGAATAAATTTGGCGTATTTGCAACTGCTGCTGCTGGAACTAGCCAATTTGTAACCATCGAAAATAAGTTAGTTAAAATTACTTTAGCTAGTTTGGGTGGACGTATTTATTCGGTTGAGTTAAAAGATTATCAAACATTCGATGATCAACCTGTTGTTTTATTCAATGGCGATGACAATAAGTTTGGTTTTAATTTAATTCATCACAACAGGATTAATAATACCAATGATCTGTATTTTGAGATTGCAAAAAAAGATGCAAAATCAGCTGAATTGCGATTGAAAGCATCAGACAATGAGTATTTATCATACCAATATAATTTGCCTGAAGACTCATACATGGTTGATTTTAACATTGTATCCAATCAAATGGGCGAGGTGTTGGGTCGATCGCAAAATGTTTTGGATTTAACCTGGACGTTGGCGATGCCAAAGCAGGAAAAAGGCAAAGCATTTGAAATACAACATTCAGGAGTTTACTACAAATATTTTCAAGATGAAGTAGATTACATTAGTGGAAAAGAGGCAACTACAGAGATGCGCACCAAAGTTCGTTGGGTGGGTATGAAAGACCAGTTCTTTTCATCGGTATTTATTGCCGAAAAACCATTTAACAGCGGAACCGTAAAATCAACCTCGATTGAAGATGAAACCATCCCGTATATTCGTAATAACAGTGCTGATTTATCGGTGCCAATAGATTTAACAGATGGTACAGTAAATAAATTTAATTTCTATTTTGGGCCAAACCATTATTATACGCTCCAAAAATATGGTAAAGAGCTCGAACTAAATAAACTCATTCATTTAGGGTGGGGATTTTTAGGTTGGATTAACCGATTTGTGGTGATTCCAATTTTCAACTGGTTAGAACTGTTTATAGGAAGTTATGGTATTATTATATTGATATTAACGCTTATAATCAAGTTGGTTTTATTTCCATTAACCTATAAGTCGTATATCTCTACCGCAAAAATGCGTGTTTTAAAACCGCAAATCGACGAAATAAACGAGCGAATACCAAAAGATAAAGCCATGGAACGCCAGCAAGCAACCATGAATCTGTATCGAAAGGCAGGGGTAAATCCGCTGGGAGGATGTTTGCCAATGGTACTTCAAATGCCTATTTTAATTGCATTATTTAGTTTCTTCCCTGCATCTATAGAGTTAAGACACCAGTCGTTTTTGTGGGCAACCGATTTATCGTCATACGATTCCATTTTCAGTCTCCCATTTACCATTCCGTTTTATGGTAATCATGTGAGTTTATTTTGTTTACTCATGTCAATTACTAACGTAGTATATACGTGGATGAATCAGGAAATGACACAAAGCAGTCAACAAATGCCTGGTATGAAAACCATGATGTATTTAATGCCGGTTATGTTCCTGTTTTTCTTCAATAATTATGCTTCAGGATTGAGCTATTATTATTTCATATCAACGTTAATGACTATTGGGCAAACCTTATTAATTCGTCGTTTTGTTGATGAAAAAGCATTGTTGGCTAAAATTCATGCTAATCAAAAGAAAGTAACTCCTAAATCTAAATTCCAACAACGTTTGGAAGAGATGTCGAAAAAACAAAACCAATTAGGTAAAGGGAAACGATAAATAAGTTAAAACTCTTTTGAGTTATTTTATAAGGTGAAACGTTGAAGTGGAGTATTTAAAATTCCTATTCAGCGTTTCACCTTTTTGTGTGTGTTGAGAATAGCCCAATTGTAACAAAACTTCGCTGGTAAAACGTATATGAGTTATGATCCTACAACGTCTTATAGAAAGCACAGTCACAACGAAATGGCAAAGCTATATTTAGCATTATAATGAAAGGAGTATTGGCGGAAATCACACGGCCCATAGCTCATGAAGCGCAATAAATGGCTTGAATAACAAGGGCTGTACAGACTTGTATTAAACCATGAAAAGTTAAATAATTTACACGATTAACTATTTTGGCTTTATGGTAATAATGAATGGAATCTTTTGCTATTTTCGACACATATTTCAAGTGAAACAAAGCCTAACTTGAAAAATCAAACAGCTTTTAAACAGACAACGCAAGATACAATCGAAGACGTTATGAAAATAGGACTAAAAACAATTTAATTGTTTTCCTACATCGGCTAATAGAACATGAACTTACCCTTGGTTTATGAGTTTTTTAGAACACATTAAAGCATCTGCTATAAAAGAAATAGTAGATGATGAAGATTTCAACACCCTTATTTGTTTCTCGGAAATTGCTTTTCTATGTTATATTTAATTTAAACAAAAATCTACTAATTATGAAAAAATTATTTACTAGCTTACTATTAAGCGTTTTTGTATTAGGCACTTTGAGTGCACAGTTTGTACATCCTGGTATTACGAGCTCTCGTGAAGAACT
>JBBQUP010000158.1:0-4523 GCA_038212305.1 Bacteroidales bacterium | reverse complement strand
ATGGGTCGAAGAAATCCGCATCAACCTTTGTATGCGCAAGAAGTTTTATGGTATGGAAACATATACCAGCAAACTTATAATGATGAACAACTTCGCAAAAATGCGTTTACTATTATGATGGCTGCTGCAGCTCTTAATTTTTCCGACAATTCGGGAACAAGTTCTACCGGTTTTACCGGAAAACTTAATTTGAATGAGCGTCACCAAGACAAACATGAAATTATTAAAAAAGTTTGGGACTTTTTCGAAACCATTCCCTTTTATGAACTTTCACCTGTGCTCAAAGGAACCAATAATGGTTATTGTTTGGAGCGTAAAGGTGAACCCTATTTGGTTTATTTACCCTATGGTGGAAATGTATCTGTTTATAAAGATAATGTTACCTATTTGGGCGAATGGATTAAAGGTTCTGATACCAATATTAGAATAAGTATTGGCATTACAAATGGGAAAAATTTACAAGCTCCATCGAACGAAGATTGGTTGCTTTTACTAAAGAAAGTGGACGAAACAAATATTGTTAATTCCAATAATCCGTTGTTTATAGGAATGGGTTCATACCCCGATATTACGGCCGACAAAAATGGCATTTTGCATATTACCTATGTTAGAGATACTACTTTAATGTACCGAAATTACAACCCAGGTACAAATACATTGAGTAAAGAATTGTTTACTACTTTAACATGCCTCAAGGATTCGTTTTTAGGGCCCAATCGAAGCAAGCCAGCAATTAGAGTCGATTCTAATGGCTTTGTTCATGTATTTGTTGGACAGCAATACGGTTATTTCGACCATAAAAATTGGGTAAAATATGACCCGAACGCTAACCGTGATACCGATATGGATATCAGTCAAGATGGTACAGTTTACATTGTTAAAAGAGGGGGAAGCAATGGAGGTAATATTGGCTTAAATATTAGAAAACCGAGTGAAAGTAAATTTCAACCATCAGAAACCGACCCCGACATTGGCACAGTTGAAGGAAAAAACTGGTTGAGCAAAAAAGGAAAGCATCCATATGGAAATATTTGGATTGATAATAAAAATACCATTCATATTGTTTTCAGGCAAGCCATGCCCGAATATGTATCCTATCGTCAATCGACCGATGGGGGTAAAACATGGAAGGGCACAGGCGTTTTTGGTGGCGATCAGTGGCAAGGCGAAACTTCAGATATAGGTGTTACTGCCTCTGGAAAAGTGTATGTTGTTAGTCAAAATGGCGAAATATATGATTTTGATGAAACAACATTTAAATTTTCGAAATTAGGTAGAGCCATTACTACCGAAAATCGCGAATTACCTACTATTTCGACCGGAAATGACAATTTAATGTGTGTGTCATCATTTGGTGGTAAGTACAGCATTTATTTTGATGGTAAATTTACTGCGGAACAAAAATTCCCTTCGTACCTAAACAAGCCATTGGGTTTCTTAAAAACTGTAATTACTAACAACCAAATTTGGGGAGTTTCAGAAGAAGGTGAATATATAGACATTGAAATCATGAAGGGTTCATCGAGTATTTTCCTCAAAAAAATAATGTAATTTTAATTTTTGAATTGAATCAATAACCAATTTGTTAATAGAATTGTTTTAATTACTCAAAAAAATGATTTCAATCATTAGAAAAATTAATGCTTAATCAAAATTCTAAAACTGTTAACTTATTTAAAATGAAAAAATTAATTATTCTAAATATTATGTTGGAAGTCATATTCCAAGTGAAAATTTTTACTAAAAACCTACTCCCTGAGGAATGTACATTTAGGTTTGGAGACGATCCTTAATTCATAATCTTTTTTTTAATGACATAATTTGGGTTGATTTGCTTTCTTGTTAAAGCTAACAATGCCAAGATTTCCCGAATTATGACCAACATGCCTATGATGGAACTAAAATATTAATTCCTTTAACTTATAATACGACCACTGAAAAACATGGTGGCTTCTTATATTTCAAACTACAAACTAATAATTTAATATAATGAATATTTTTTCAATACTGTTACTTGGCTTTTTGTTATTTACTCCAAAAGCTAAATACGAACATAAATACAAGGATCCTTCTTTGTCTATTGAAGTTAGAGTAGATGACCTAGTTTCACAAATGACCATTCATGAAAAAGTAACCCAGCTTTTTAATCAGTCAGAACCAATTGAAAGACTAGGTGTTCCGGCTTATGATTGGTGGAATGAGTGTCTGCATGGAGTTGCCAGAGCAGGGAAAGCTACTGTTTTTCCACAGGCAATTGGACTTTCTGCTACGTTCGATAAAGACTTAATGTTTCGGGTTGCCGATGCAATAAGTGATGAAGCACGAGCTAAACATCACTATTTTGTTGCAAATAATATCCATAGTATTTACACAGGACTTACATTCTGGACCCCGAACATCAATATTTTCAGAGATCCACGATGGGGACGAGGTCAGGAAACCTATGGCGAAGATCCATTCCTGACAGGGCAAATGGCTGTAAATTTCATAAAGGGTCTTCAGGGCAATGACCCGAAATACCTTAAAACAGTTGCAACGGCAAAACATTATGCCGTTCACAGTGGGCCTGAAGTTAACAGGCATACCGACAATATTTTTGTAAACAATCGTGATCTGTACGATACTTATTTGCCTGCGTTTAATGCAGTAATAAAAGATGCTAATGTCCAGTCGGTCATGTGCGCCTACAACCGTTTCCGCGATAAACCTTGCTGTGGAAGCGATCTGTTGCTAAGCAATATCCTTAGAAACAAATATGGCTTTGACGGGTACGTTGTTTCAGATTGCGGTGCAATTTCTGATTTTTACCTGAAAAAAGCTCACGATTTGGTTGAAACGCCCGAACAAGCTTGGGGGTGGGCTATTGCATCGGGTACCGACCTTAATTGTGAAGAAAGTAAATTATTCATTCGCGACAACCTCGACTCGGCCATCCGTATTGGGATGATCAACGAAAGCGACATCAATATTTCGCTAAAACGATTATTGAAAGCACGTTTTATGTTAGGCGAGTTCGATCCTGACGATCAAGTGCCTTTTACAAAAATCCCGATGTCGGTGGTTGGGTCTGAAAAACACCTTAAGCTGGCACAGGAAGCTGCTGAAAAGTCGTTGGTAATGCTTAAAAATGATGGAATCCTACCGTTGAGAAATGTAAAGAAAGTAGCTTTGATTGGTCCAAACGCCGATAATTTCACGATCCTAATCGGTAATTATAACGGTGAACCTGTTCGTCCGGTTACCCCGTTGAAAGCGCTTCGAGAAAAACTTGGAGACCGTAATGTGTTGTATACTACAGGTTGCCCCATTGTTCCGGGCGTATTTACCAACCACCAAATAATTGGTGTGGAATATCTTTTCCATAGTGAAAATGGAAAGTTGAAATCGGGACTAAAAGCCGAATATTTTGACGAACCACAATTTAAAGGTGAACCAAAATTGGTAAAAGTAGATAACAACATCGATTTTTATTGGCAGAACTCTCCGCTGAACGGACAGATTGAAGACCAGTTTTCTATTCGCTGGTCAGGTATTCTTATTCCAAAGAAATCAGGAACATATATGTTTGGTGGAAATGTGAACGTAAAAATCAACGATAAGACTGCCGATTCAAAGGGCGAAATCCTTGAGAAAGGTAAACAATACGCTATTCAGGCGGAGATCAATGTAAAATCATCACCTTGGAAAAATAGCATCGAACCATCGGCCATGTTGGCATGGGTTGAGGCATCTCGTGATTTCAGGAAAGAAGCACTCGATGCCGCTTCGAAGGCTGATGTTGTAATTTTTTGCGGTGGTATTTCTGCCGAATTCGAAGGAGAGGAGATGCCTTTAGAAATTGATGGATTCTCACATGGCGACCGTACCCATATAAATTTACCTTCGATTCAGGAAGACTTACTTAAAGAACTGCAGGCAACAGGCAAGCCCATTGTTTATGTCAATTTTAGCGGAAGTTCAATGGCTCTTAATTGGGAAAGTGAAAACGTTTCAGCTATCATTCAGGGATTCTATCCAGGTGAAAACACTGGAACCGCACTCACACGACTTTTATTTGGTGAAGTTAATCCTTCGGGGCGACTGCCGGTGACTTTCTATAAAAGCGTAACCGATCTGCCTGATTTTGACGATTATAGCATGGATAATCGTACTTATCGTTATTTTAAAGGAGAGCCGCTTTATCCCTTTGGTTTTGGATTAAGTTATACAACTTTCGAATATAGTAATTTAAAAGTCTCTGGTCTTAATCAAACAACTAAAAATCTAACTGTTAATGTAACAGTTAAAAATAGTGGAAATTACGATGGAGATGAAGTAGTACAAGTTTATTTAAACCATGAGAACTCAAAATATCTAACTCCAATTCGTGCCTTAAAAGGATTTACGCGTGTTCATTTAAAAGCCGGCGAAAGCACACAATTAAGTTTCGAAATTCTTGAAAAAGATTTGATTGAAATTGATCAGGAGGGTAATTCTGTTCCAATTGAGAAGGGAATATTGATTTCAGTTGGAGGAAGTCAGCC
>JBBQUP010000157.1:0-4549 GCA_038212305.1 Bacteroidales bacterium | reverse complement strand
TATCTGGTTTTATACATTCAATAGATGGTCTAAAGAACAGGCAGACAGATATCACCACCTAATTATTCAAGAGATTGAATATGTTGTAGATAATTTTAGTTTGTGTTCGAAAAAAGACTATATCAGACTTGGATATAGAATGACAAAGGTTAAATCTCATCTTATATTTTTAAAGCAAACTGATGATATAATTGAAGTCATTAGGATTTTACACGAAAATATGGATTTTGAAAATCGACTTTTAAAGAATGAATAAACAAACCAAGTTCAACGCGCGGGATAAAACATTGGGTTTAATTGGCTAATCAAGTATTCAGCACCACATCAAGTTCGGTGTAACAGGACTAGAAAGTAGCCCGCAATCCCCACTACATATGCCTTCTACTACAAAAACCAAGCACTTCAGTAGCGTATTTACAGTTATAAACACACATGGATCCAAGATGGAAAGATATCGTAGATGGGATTATCCACTTTCACATAGCCGACTTTTTACTATCGACTGATTATTAAAACAAGTATGTCATACAAATTATCCTCTCCCACCACACGCCTTACATCACCTAATAAATAACAGTTACCAATGTGCGGCATTAACGGCATTTTTTCACCTCATATAACCAATCACTCGCAACGCATTGAGCAAATGAATGCGCAATTAGCACATCGTGGCCCCAACGATTCGGGTGTTTTCATCGAGGGCAACTTAACAATGGGGCATCGTCGTTTATCCATCATCGATTTATCGTCGGCAGGCCACCAACCAATGGTTTCAGATTGTGGCCGTTATGTGATTGTTTACAACGGAGAGCTTTACAATTATAAAGAGCTGAAATCTCAAATTAATTATCCATTTATTACACACAGCGATACCGAAGTGGTGCTTGCTGCATGGAAAAAAATGGGTGAACAAGCATTGCAACTTTTCAAAGGCATGTTTGCTTTTGCCATTTGGGATAAAATGGAACAAACACTCACACTCGTGCGCGACAGGTTGGGAATTAAACCGTTGTACTATTTTACAAAGGATAATGAGTTTGTCTTTTCATCGGAATTGAGAGCCTTATTAAAATCGGATATTCCACCACGAACCATTTCTCGCGATTCGTTAGTTGACTATTTGCGTTATCAAACCGTGCAAGCTCCCAACACCATGATAAATGATGTGATGATGTTGTTACCGGGTCACCTACTCACCTTACAAACTAAATCACACGCAATAAGCATCAAAAAATATTGGGATCTATTCAACACTCCCTCTTCGCCTCCCCCCTCCGATTATAACGAAGTTAAAAACACCGTTCGCAAACTATTTTTCGAAGCGGTTGAGAAGCGATTAATAGCCGATGTTCCGTTTGGCGGATTCTTGTCGGGTGGCATCGATAGCAGTGCCGTGGTAGGTGCTATGGCACAAATATCATCAACGCCAATTAATACGTTTAATATTTCGTTTGCCGAAGAGGAGTTTAGCGAAGCCAAATACGCCCGTTACATTGCCAAACTGCACAACACCCACCATCACGAAATACATTTAACCCCCAACGATTTTTTAGAGATGCTACCCAATGCCCTTGTATCGATGGATCATCCCAGTGGTGATGGCGGCAACTCGTGGTTAGTATCAATAGTTACCAAAGAAGCTGGTATCGACATGGCCTTATCGGGCTTAGGTGGCGATGAACTATTTGCAGGATACAGCATTTTTAACCGCATGGTAGCGTTGGATCAGAGACAATGGCTTTGGAACACCCCTTCATCGTTAAGAAATTTAGCAGGTAAAGCATTGACAAAACTGAAACCAAGCGTTTCATCATCGAAAATTGCTCAACTATTAAGCTTACCTAATTATGATTTCAATACGGTTTTTGCAGTTTCTCGTCAAGCGTTATTAGACACGCAAATTAACTCACTACTCAATCGGGCTAAACTGCCTTCGCACGCCCCTGTTGATTGGCTTACCACTAATATGCCCGTTCGCAATATTGGTGCCTTAAGTAAAACCTCCATGGCCGAAATGAGCACTTACATGCAGAACGTGCTTCTGCGAGATACCGATCAAATGAGTATGGCACATGCACTTGAAGTTCGAGTTCCTTTCTTGGATCATGATTTGGTAGAATATGTATTATCACTCCCCGATAAATACAAACACCCAATAACCCCAAAAAAATTATTAGTAGATAGCTTCCCCGAACTACTGCCTGATTACATTGTTAACCGTCCCAAAATGGGCTTTACCTTTCCATGGAGGGAATGGTTGAAAAATGAACTCCACAGCTATGCCGATGAACGCATTAAAACAATTAGTCATCGGAATTATTTTAACCAACAAGAGATTCTAAAACTATGGTCTCAATTTTTAGCAGGCAATCCTAATGTTACTTTTTCGCGTATTTGGCCGCTTATTGTTTTAGAGGAGTGGATGCAGAGAAATGAAATTGAGTAGGGCGTATAGGATTTGAGGATTTGATTAGTTTAGTGATTTAACGCAAAGGGCTCGAAGTTAAACAGTAAAGGGCGCAGAGTTTTTCCCTAGCGTTCTTGGCATAAGTCTTAGCGTACTTAACGGTTAACTCTTTTACCGCTAAGAGCGCGAAGGTTAAAACGCAAAGGTTGCAAAGTGCTTTTTCGCTTAGATTTTTCCTTAGCGTTCTTTGCGGTAGATCTTCGCTAACTTAGCGGTTAAACCTCAACCCCTAAACTCCTAAACATCTAAACCCCTAAACAACAAACCCCTAAACTATAAACATCTAAACCCCTAAACTATAAACCCATAAACCCCATTCCCCTAAACTCCCAACATCCCCCTATAACTCTTCAACACCTCATCATCACGCTCAATCTCCTCAGCTAATTTATGAGCCTTTTCACACAACTCATTGTACTTCATCTGCTCCATTTGAGTCAATTCTTCAATCGTACGCGCAAATAATTCAGGCTTTTCGAGCGGCAAATCCCATCCTACACCGCTGTTTTTTAATCCCAGCCATGGCGTTTGATCGCTAATTAAAACAGGCCGTGCTTCCATAAAACTCTCCACAATCACGTGTCCATAATTCTCACCCCTACTAGGCAAAAACAAGGCGTGGTATTGAGCCAATGTTTCCCCTATTAATTCCGGTGGAATAGAACTTTTATACTCAACTTTAATATTTAATGGCAGTTCAGCTATTACATCTTGGCATAATTTCCAATAGGTATCATTGTATATTCCTCCATACAAATCAAACTGAATGGCTAGCTCTTGGTTGGTTATTAATTTTAAACACTCTAAAGCAAACAACGTGTTTTTTTCAGGTGCGATGCGCGCTAAACTAATGAGCCTTAAGGTATTTATCGGTTTCTCTATAGTGACAAACTCTGATTTGTGTTTTCGAGCTAAATTGGCAGCAATAAACACTCTCCCATTAGCATTTAACTCCTTCCTAGTTTCTTCCCCCTCTTTTGCATTGGTAACATGAAAATTAACATTTATAAAAAGACGAAGCGTTTTTACTAGCATTAAAAAAAACCTTTTTTTTATCGATTTCACCTGTATGGCGCTAGAAGCTAACATCCCTCGTGGTGCTACAATTATTTGTGCTCGATTAGTTCGTTTCGCCACCAACAATGGTAATAAGCTAAACTTGAACGAATAGATACCATTGATATAAATAATATCTGGAGCAATTTCATGAATAAGACGACTCCAATTGCTACCGGATAATTTATCGAGTGATGCATACCAAACTTTAACACCCTCTTTAAAACAGTTCCACTCATTGGAGATGACATTGGGATAGGGTGCTGTTTCGAGATATTCACAATTACGTGTAACAATGTAAAAATCATATTCGTTATGCAGATGATCGACCATGTTCGCCATCGAACGAACAGGTCCACCAGCCTTGTAACCGGGTAAAAACCAATCGATAAATATTAAAATCTTCTTTTTTCCCATAGTGACTCATCGGTAACAACCATTCAAAAATACCTATTTATCATTTCAAATTCTAACCAATTAACGAAATAACCCAAAGCATCAATCAAAGCATTTGTTTTAGCACCCTTATTGGGCATTAACTATCCACACCAAACGCCTAGATGAAAAAATGAGTGTCTATTTTAACTAAAACACCATTTTCCATTCCCCCTCCAAAACAGTGTTTTTTTGACTTTGTTCGTACCTACGTCGCACCATCCTCGGAGATGCATCGGATTTTGTTCGGTTCTATTGATCCAATAAACACTCAACCAACGTCTGAGAAAACACCTAAAATAACTGCAAATAGACTTCTGTTAGCTCAATTCTCCCAGTGCAGTCCTTCACCCCCCACTTTTTCCTGAATTTAAATCTCAATAATCTATTTAGCCTTACTTTTTGTCTTGATACAAAAAGTAACAAAAAATCAAGATGAAACAATGCTACTACCCTCATGGCCTTCTCCTGCTCGCCGTTTCATCATAGCCTACGCGCTTTCGCTGCGCGAGTGGGGTTTGTCTAAAACAGTACAATCCAAACATACTAATCATGCTGAACGCTGCGAAGCATAAAAACAAAAAATTCCTT
>JBBQUP010000156.1:0-4641 GCA_038212305.1 Bacteroidales bacterium | reverse complement strand
GTAAAAGGCAGAATATGATTCCTTATTTTCCAAACGAAAAACTCATAATTTTCGTGATTGTAAAATATCTTTTGCCGGTTATTGCCCTGGTTATAGATATGGTATATGCCACCGGGTTCGAAGTACATATTTGACTGTTTTTACCAATTGGGTTATTGAAGGCTGCTTTTCGGTTATAAGTTAGGGCTGAGTCAAGCCTTAGTGAGGGTTTCACTCAAAGTGAAGCCCCCACTATTCAAACCCCGCTGCCGGTTATTACCCTGGTTATAGATATCGTATATGCCGCCGGGTTCGAAGTAAATTGTATCTTTATCATTATATACTTTTACATTCTAATACTCTCCTACTGTAACTATCTGCCCTATATGATTTAAACGGACTTTTACAAGGCTTTTTAACCATTTTTCATTTTGAAAGAAATTGTACGTGATACCCGACATTTGCTTTTTTGTCTTAAAAAGGTTACCATCTGCATTTCTTGTCTCATATTGATGATTAAAAATGTAATATTTTGACGAAATACTTTGTACCCTGAATAAATTAGGGCTAATCAAATAGTATTTTTCAGGATCAAGCAAATCAATCTCTATAGGATTGAATCCAGTTTTCTCATTGGGGAAAACAAAATATTCATTTTGCTTCATGCTAAACATAAACTCCCAACCTACAGAACTCTTAAATTCTTTATCAATTATCGGCAATCCCTGGCTTACTCTCTCTGTGGCCTCAAAAAATGTGATCACATTTTCCTGTAAATTACCCTTTTCATCCTTGTAAATTGCAACATGATGATTACTACCGGTGTTTACAAAATCAACAGGAATTGTTTTACCTTTTTCATCATAAAGCAGATTTCCTTCTTTATCTTTTTTAGAATGAAGCGCTTCTGCATTGCTTATGCCAGTTATGGTTACCCTTTTAATTGAAATCCCTTTTTCTTTATTGAGCCAGATCGGATTCTCATCAAGATTTGAAAAAGCTTTTTTAGCATCACCATTAAATTCATGTAAACGAGCTTCCAATAAATCTTTGATTTTCTTGTCGATAATTTTATCAAGTCTTAAATCGGGAGAAACGTCTTTGCGAATAGTGTAAACCGTTTCAGTAAATACAATTTTAACTTTTTCAGGAACAACAAGTGTTTGTTGTGCGTCAAGATATATAGGATTCTTCTCTACACTATTTTTCCCAGTAAATGCTTTTTTAGGGTCATTATCAAACTCCCTTAATCTATTCAGTAAGGCATCTCTGTAACAGGCTTTTGCAACTTTTGCAATTTGTTCTTCATTAAAACCAGATCCAACTTTTTCTTCTTTTGTTACATATTGCTTGATACTGCCATAAACTGTTTCCAAGTGTAACTGACCTCTGGGGGTAAGTTGGCGTTTTTTATTCGTTCCACCTTTTTTATCAGTTGTATTTATATTTAAAGTAGCAACTTTGTTTTTAGCTTTAATCGAAATGAGCGTATTCTCTAAATGTTTTTTAGCTTCAGCCCTGAAATCATCTAGTGGAAAAGGCGGTTTAAATTTCAACTTTCCTTTATCATCTCGGTATAGCTCTTTTTGCTCAATACCGTATATGCTGCCAGTTTTATCGCTTCGGGCATTCAAATTGTTTAAATATTGGATGTGACTTAGTTTGGTAAAAGCTATGGTAAGGGCATCCATAGCATGGTGACGATGATCGTTTCGCTTAGTCCAATCTTTGATGCGACGTATCTTTTGACCATCCCTGTTTTCAATAAATTCGGTCATTCCAAACGCATCATATTTGCCCCAATTCAATTCCTGCATTACATCTACCAATTGCCAATCTTCTCTTAACCGATCGGTAATTGAACCTGTTGTAGAAATAACATTTCTAACAAGTTCTTCAAGTATTGATTTTGCCTTTTTCGCTATATATTGAGTTTCTCGCAAATCACGATTTATGAAGTCATCAGGTATATCAATACCTTTCATTTTTAGCTTGTTCAATTTGGTTTTCGATATTTTGCCTGCTTTAAATGCTTCCTCAACTCGACTTAAATATCCTGCCAAACCATTTTCCCCAAACTTGGCATAGACATAATCAAACGCGGTATCGTTTTTCTTCTCAATATTAATACTTCTGGCTTCAATGGTTTTATTGGAGAATGAATCATCGAAAAGTCGGGCTTGCGGTATAATGTGTTCAATGTCGAATTCTTTGCTGAACAATTTGTTAGGGGCTATATACGTATTTGAATAAAATGTTTGGAACCCCCTACCCTCCAATTCCAGATAAAGTTTATACCTAATTATATCGTTTCTACTCACATGAGTTAGACCGAAATCCTTTTGTAAAATGTCTTTGTATTTTTCATGTAGTATTGTTGTTTCTCCAATCGCAGCAGTTAACTCCTCCCTTTCTTTAGCATTCTTTTTTAATTCTCTTGCCAGTTCAATTCGAATCTCATCCGGCTTTCCAAAAGTTTCCACAACTGTATTTACCACATTTACCATCTGGTTCAGTATTTTCTCTACTACCGGATTACGCAAACTGTTTTTAGGTAAAATATCTAATTTATCCCGAAGGATTTTGTTATCAATTTCCTCTTTTGTTAACGAACTTTTTGAATGTTTATACCCAGCATATTCGCAAGCACTTAGTTCGTTAGGTCTTTCTTTTCTGCCAGCAAAGGCAAAACCTTCATTTAAAAATGGAAGAATTTTACGAATTGCTTTAGTACTCAGACTGCTATAATCAGGTTGTAAAACCACATTGGCAATTATTCTGGCATATTCTTTTTGAAAGCCATAAAGCACAGTAATTTTATTTATCAGTTTTTCATCCCCGGTATTCGAATCGTCACCCTCAAATGAATATATCAGATGCCAGAGTTGATAAAGGGCTTGTTTCTCAAAATCCAATCCTTCAATATCACTTTTAAAAGAAAGAATCTCAGTATTACAGTGCAAACCTTCAAATATGTCATTTACAGTTTTTACTATTTCTGCTGATTTCATCTTTGTAAAATCGAACTCGCCATGGCCGCTTAGTTCAATAATCCTCCTATATGCTTCAAATAAGGCTGCCTGAGTTCGGTTTCCTTCAATTTTATTGAAGTTTAAATCCAGTTCATTTGCGTTTTTGAATAATAGTTTTAATGCTTCAGCTTTCGAAATTTCAGCTTTAAATCTTAACTCTGCATGCAATAACTCTTTCTCATCTTGTTCCAGAAATCTTTTTGCCTTGCTTGCCTTTTCATTTACTTGAATGTTGTTAAGTATTTGCCAAATTTTAAATTCCTGAAACAAAGGAGATGATTTGGGACAAACTTTTGAACCCACTGTCTTATTTTTTTTCTTCCCTTCAATTTCAACTTCAATCTGCTTATTTTCAAATTCGCAAAAACTAATTTGACCTTTCTGGCTTTTTAATCGCCGTTGATAGAAAATAATGACGTCCCGTATTTCAGCTTTCAGCTCAGGAGTAAGTAATTGATGGTATTGAGTCTGTTTCTCCCAAACAGTATTGAATTCATCTAAATAGTCCTGACGATAGAAAACCTGATTCTTCAGGCTTGTATTCGGATCTTTCTCTAACTGTATCATCAAATATTGGCCAACAGTCAGTTTATTGAAATACAATTCCTTGCTTCGGTCGCTTATTGAACCTAAATAGCCGCTTGAACTACTAATAATACCATTCAAATCACTGATAACAAAAGCAAGTACATCTTTAGACAACTCTTTGTTTAGTGCATCCACACGCCATTGATACGCTTGCACTTTTTTATCGGCACCCTTGCATTCAGCTGTATATACTCCAAATCTACCTAAGAAAATCTTTGATGTATTTAATTTCCCTTTACCAGCTATTTGACTCTTAAAATCTTCAATCAATAATTCCGGATAAAACTGTTGTTGAAACTTCCAGATTTTATCAAATTCCGCTTGCAAGTCGGAGCGGTAAAAATCCGGTATATATTTCTTCTTTTCTTTTAATAATTTTAAAACTAATTGTCCGGGTGTAATACCTTCGTTATATAATTTCTTGGCAATCTCCATTCCATCAATCAATTGCCCCTCATCTTGACTTTTAGCTTTTCTGCTGCTTTTGTAACCTCGCTTCTTATTAATCATTAATAGTACCCTGGCAAACAATTCAAGCGAAATTTCCTCCGAAGCTGCCTTCGCACGGAATCGATATGTCTCGAATGTACTTTGATTGCCATTTTCTGATAAAATAGTCTCAACGCTAATAAATCCTGTTTTTATTAAAATCTCGATCAGATTTTCTTTGCGAAGTTTATAACGCTGCAAATTCCTTCGCATACTCCTCTTCATCGTTCTCCCTGCATTTGGAGAAATTCCTTTACCCCCTTTAAAATCCTTTTCGGGCTCTTTTGATTCTTTGCCAGTTTCAGTACTCACAAAATTATCATATTGAATAATTCTGCTTCCAAGTTTAATAATTGATGATTTTTCAGTTTGGGTCTCAGCTTCATTTACAATTGCCCAGCCAATAGAAGCAGTCCCCAAATCCAATCCTAATATTTTTTTCATCCTTTGTATATTTATGTGTTTTATATATTACATTTGCATCACAATCTAAAGCAATTCACAATAAGGATTATTCCGTTGTGAAAACATTTAAGGTGGTATGTCTCTGGCG
>JBBQUP010000155.1:0-4719 GCA_038212305.1 Bacteroidales bacterium | reverse complement strand
ATTATCGGATTGAGTTTTTGCGCTTGTGGTGTGTCTGATATTAAAGGATTTGAAACTGATGCAACTATTCATCACGAATATTCATTGCCATTAGGAAGTTATTTAGTACAGGTTGATAACATGGTTGATAAATTTGAACTATCGCCTTTATTGCCTGAAGATGAACTTGTTTACCCTAATTTGTTTCAATATAGAGGTTATACTTTTCGAACACCTTATGAGTATGATACTGTTTTTATTACTCGCGTTGATTTAAGTGAGTTCCGACAGTATTCCGATAAAATATCTTACTTGATGTTTCGAGGGAATGTTGAGAATTGTAGTCATGCAACCATTTGGATTCAAGGATATTTTAGTACGTCAAATCCAGCAACACGAATTGATTCGATTTTTGTTGATGGTCCATTGAAAATTAGTTCGTCGGAATTTAACGGAGGAGATATTATCCAATGTCGATCATCGTTAAAAAACGATGTTCATTTCCCCCAAAATCGTATTCAATCAATTTTATCTAGTACTAAAATTGAAGTGTATGTAAGGTGTAAATTTCCTGATTTTGAAGGCAAACCAGTTATCTATCCCGATAGTATGATGATTAGCATTCAAATGGCATTTCGTGCTGGTGTTGATATGGATTTAAATGAATTTAAATAGAGCCCGATATTCAGTTTTAAGCATCTTGCTTTGGGTTGCAATTTCACTTGTTGCTCAGCAAAATCGGTTGATGTATTTAGTCCATGATGTTCCTCAAAGCAATTTTTTAAATCCTGCTGTTCCGTTAAAGTGCAAATGGTATATTGGATTGCCTGTTCTATCATCGCTACATTTTAATGCTGCAAACAATGTGACCAGCTTTAATCAGGCATTTTCTCCCATTGGCAACGGAATTTATCAAACCTCTATATCGCAAGTCGAACCGCTTATTCACCAACGCAATTATGTGGGTGCTGAGTTGCATGTTCAGTTGCTAGGCATTGGTTTTGCAACTGGTGACTGGTCGTTTTTAGCATCTGTTAACGAAAAGGTTGAGTTGGCTGGAACCATTCCCAAAAGCATGGTTGATTTGGCGATGTATGGCAATCGCAGGTTCGAAGGTTCGGAGATGTCTTTATTGGGAACGGGTCTGTTTGAAACTCATTATCGCGAATATGCTTTAAGTATTTCAAAACGTTTCGATAATGGATTAATTTTTGGAACTCGCGCTAAAGTATTATTTGGGAAGTCAAATGTGTCAACAAAACCATTTGATGTGGGTGTATTAACTGATGATTTAACTTTTGACTTACATTTAATTGGCAATGCCACTGTACGCTCATCATTGCCGGCTTATGTGAATTTGGTTAATGATAAACCTTCGGAATTCGTTGTTCAGGATCTATTCGATGTGAAGGAGTATTTAATGAATAAGCAAAATCTAGGTTTGGCATTCGATTTTGGTGTTATTTATCAGTTATCAGAGCAAATTGAGCTTTCAACTTCGGTTATTGATTTGGGCGCTATCTCATGGCAATCAAACCTGCATCAATATAAAGGGATGGAGGATTTTACGTACTCAGGGCCACTTGGTTCAAATACAAGTTCAGCTACTTATTTTAATAATCTGGGGAACGATTTTTTAGACTCTTTGCATCTTGTGACAAATACGGATAGTTATTTAACCTATTTAGCACCCCGCGTTATGGCTGGTGCAACCTATAGTAATCAAAAAAAGATGACATGGGGTATAAATACCGACCTGCGTATTTATCGTACAAAAATTTTATCGGCCTTAACGTTATCAGGACAATATCAAGCAGCAGAGGCAGTTAAGCTGATATTTGGATACACACTTCAATACAATAGTTTCAATAACATAGGAGCGGGCTTGGTTTTAGGGCGTCATCCGGTGCAATTTTATATAATATCTGATAATGTTACTTCATTTATTTGGCCATTATCAACACGTAATGTAAATTTAAGGTTTGGTTTTAACCTGATACCTAATTGTAATAGGGTAAAATCGGAAAACAAAAAAAGTCTTCACTCTAACGGGAAGCCTTCATTACCTGGCAATTGTAGTTGGGTAAAGGAGCCTCAAAAGCGTAAACGACGTTAAACCAAGCCCTATGCTAGTAAAAACTTTTGGAGCTGCTGTATCTGGAATACATGCTGCACTTATTACCATCGAAGTGAGTGTGTCACGTGGCGTTCACTTTTTCATGGTAGGACTTCCTGATAATGCGGTAAAAGAGAGTCAGCACCGCATTGAGTCGGCGTTTGTTGTCAGTGGCTTAAAATGGCCGGGCTATAAAATTGTGATAAACATGGCACCTGCCGATATTCGCAAAGAAGGTTCGGCCTACGATTTGCCTTTGGCTGCCGGTATTTTAGCTGCATCGTCGCAAATGAATCACGACTTTCTTGATAAATATTTGGTGATGGGTGAGTTGTCGCTCGATGGCAGTGTGCAACCCATAAAAGGTGCTTTGCCTATTACGCTTCAAGCACGAGAGGCCGGTTTTAAAGGTGTGGTATTGCCGTTTGACAATGCTCGCGAGGCGGCTGTTGTTGATGGGATGGAGGTTTATGGAGTGAGATCATTATCGGAGGTGGTTGGGTTTTTTAATTCTCCCGACTCGCTAAAACCAATTGTGATTGATATGATTGAAGAGTTTGCGACTAAGGCAGGCGTTTGCGATATTGATTTTTCGGATGTTAAGGGGCAAGAAAATGTTAAGCGAGCCTTGGAGGTGTCGGCAGCAGGAGGTCATAACCTAATAATGATTGGCCCTCCGGGAGCAGGTAAGTCGATGATAGCTAAGCGTCTACCAGGAATTTTGCCCCCATTAACGCTCGAAGAAGCATTGGAGACGACTAAAATTCACTCGGTTGCAGGAAAGATGAAAGCGAGCACAGCCTTAGTTACTCAACGTCCATTTCGTTCTCCTCACCATACTATTTCGAATGTGGCTTTGGTAGGAGGTGGGTCTTTTCCACAGCCTGGCGAAATTTCCTTGGCACATAATGGGGTGTTGTTTTTAGATGAGTTACCTGAATTTCAGCGTACGGTACTCGAAGTGATGCGGCAACCACTTGAAGATCGACAAATATCGATTTCCAGAGCTCGTTTTTCGATTGATTATCCTGCTAGTTTTATGCTCATTGCGAGTATGAACCCTTGTCCTTGTGGGTTCTTCAATCACCCCGATAAAAAGTGTGTGTGTAGTCCAGGTGCAGTGCAAAAATATTTAGGACGAATTTCTGGTCCACTGCTCGATCGAATTGATTTGCATGTGGAAGTAGTTCCTGTTCCATTTAATAAATTGGCCGAATCGCCTGCTGCCGAGAAGAGCGAGAAAATCCGTGAGCGCGTTATTCGAGCCCGTGAAATCCAGTCGAAGCGTTTTGAATTTGAAACAGGAGTGCATTGCAATGCTCAAATGAACTCACGACAACTGCGCAAGTATGCCTCGCCAAGCGAAACGGCTATGCAAATTTTAAAAAATGCAATGGAACGGTTAGATTTATCTGCGCGTGCCTACGATCGAATTATAAAAGTGGCTCGTACCATTGCCGATTTGGAAGAAGCAGATGTGGTTGAAGCTCATCATGTTGCCGAAGCAGTTCAGTATCGAAGTCTCGATAGAGCCGGGTGGTGTGGTTAATGGAACAAAAGCTTATACGCATTGTTATTAAGTAAATTTTAAAACTGATATTTATAAATATTCAGACTATTTTTGTGCAAATACTCATTAAGTAGCTGATAACACAACGATTATAAATGACTAAAAAAAAGAGTACAATTATGGCAACAAATGGTTTGATGGATCCAATCGGAAGATTGATGGGACTGCGCTATAAATCTCATCCTTGGCACGGAATTGATATTGGCGATGAGGCTCCAGAGGTGGTGACCACTTTTATTGAGGTTGTACCCACCGATACCATTAAATACGAAATTGATAAAAAAAGTGGTTATCTGCGTATCGATCGGCCACAGAAGTATTCCAACGTTGTGCCATCGCTTTATGGTTTTATACCTCAAACCTATTGCGGTCCGTTGGTTGGAGCTTATTGTTCTGAGAAAACCGGACGGAAAGATATTACCGGAGATGGTGATCCATTGGATATTTGTGTGATCACCGAAAAGGAGGTTCCACATGGCGATTTATTGGCGATTGCCATTCCCATTGGTGGATTTAGAATGATTGACGGAGAAGATGCCGATGATAAAATTATATCGGTATTAAAAGGCGATGTAGTTTATGGCGACATGAAAGATATTACTGATTTGCCAGACTTAGTAATTCAGCGATTGAAGCACTATTTTTTAACCTACAAAGATATGCCTGGCATGAATCACAACTCCGAAATTACACATGTTTACAATGCTGCAGAAGCTCACGAAGTAATTCGCTTATCGGTGAGGGATTACGAAGATAGATTTGATAGTTTGCGCAAAGCGTTGTTGAGTTATTGATTAATCCGATCTTAATTTAGGGAATAAAAAAAGGTTGCGTAAAACAACCTTTTTTTATTCCCCCTAAATTGAGAGTATTTTGATTTATTGCCTAGAAATTTGCTATTTTAGAAAATTATTCATTAAAATATTAGTTATGAGAAGTGTATTCGCCAATAGAAAGTTGTCTTCTATCCTGAATTTGTTTTTTTATGTAGTCTTCACTCTGACAGTGGTACCTATAAGTTCACAGTCTGTAAAAAACGAAAAGTTTGAGTTGT
>JBBQUP010000154.1:0-4815 GCA_038212305.1 Bacteroidales bacterium | reverse complement strand
ACAATGACACAGATATAAAAAATGATATATGTCCATTTCTGAAATTTCATTTTTGCGGAAAGGTTTTTCTCAAATGGATTTTGAATCTTCATCTCTCCAAATGCTGGAAGAATAAAACGAATACTAAATAATCCAACTAATACATATCCAATATAAAAGTGCCAATTCCACATTGGTTGTCTTATCTTTTTTGCTAAATTAAGAATTTGATCCTGAGATAAATTTTGATCGGTACCACCTAAGTAATCCTGTATGATAGCTGCCAAATTAGATTTATTTAACCACGTTAATCGCAAAAAAATAGTAATTAGCAATAAAAGAAATGAAATAGCTATCGCCCAATGAATTATGCGATATACCTTAGAATAATTTGTATTTTCCATGTTGGTTGTTTTTTGTATGTTGATTTTAATCTACTTATACGAACTGTGCCGCTCGAATGGACACTTTACTGATAAGTAACTATACATTTATTAATGCCTTGCATTTTTGTTTTAAATTTTACTTTTTATTAAAATTTACATTGTAATCTAAGTGTAAAAACATTGTCACTTAAATCTTTTTCATAACCATTAAAATTTGTCTCTTCATTTTTAATTATTTCATAGTAAGCTAGCAACCTGATATTATTAGCGAATGAATAATTAAGCCCATAACCAAATGTATGGTATGCAATATCAACTTTACCCGTTTTTGGTAATACGCCAATTCCTGTTCCCTCAACTTGTGAATTTGGATCGTACCAATCATATTTTGCCACTAGTTGTATGTTGGTTTTGGCAATATCGTGTAAGAAGAGAAAATAGCCTCCTTCAAATTGTCTGCTAAAGGATGGTGCAGGCAACCCATTATCGTCAATTGGGGCAAATTCTGCTGTTTTACTACTTTTTGCTGTTCCAGCTTGTGTGCCAAAAATATATTCGCCACGAAATTGAGTTGTCCCTAGAAACCATTTGGATGTCACTTGAGCATCAAAACCTTTAAACAACCTTTTAGCTAAAGCTAATGTGTCGTTGGGGGCTTGTTGAAACCCATTATTCCATTCATAGTGAGATTTCCTTTGATTATCAAATCCGCCTTGAGCATATGAAAACCCAAGTTTTGCGCTTACCTTATCATGAAAAAGGTTTTTATTAAATGTAAAATGGCCAATAAAATCTTTCCGATCGTCAAAATCCCTGTGATTTGGGCCAGTGCCATTAAATATTCCAGCATCAAGCGCAAACATATTTAAAAAGCATTCGCAAGAAGGAGTTATTGATATCATTGCACCAAAATCCTTTTCGTCGGGAAGTATATTTTTGAGTATGCGTGACCTTTCTGTATATTCAATTTTTGAAGATGAATAGGGCACCTCAAAACTAAATGGTCTATCAAATATACCAGTGGTAAAAGTGACCGATTTAAACCATGGCTCCCTAATTTCAACATAAATCTCATCAACTGAAACACCTTCTTCGGAACCGTCAATTTGAAAAACATATTGAGCAATTCCTAAATTATATTCGGCCTTTAACCTTGATCGACGCATCATGAAACGACTGCTGGTATTCTCAGGAAAATTGCCACCTGAAATACAGGCAGCACTAGGGGTTTCAATTGTTTGAAATTGAGCTTGAATAATACCAGATAATTTCACATTACTTAATGATTTAATCTGAAGACTGTCGGTTTTCGGATGCACAACAGATAAATTGTTTTCCTGTGCTAAAGCCGTAAACGAGATTAAAATTGCAACAATTGCAGTTAAAAAATAATTTCTAAACATAAAGCTTTAAATGTTAATGTGTAAAACAATAGTAAATAGCAATATAACTTGATTTGCCGTAAAGAATAAGTTGTCAAAATCAGGTAATAAACCACAATAATCTATGAGAACTGTATTGAAATTACTTAACCACAATTTTTTGAGTGTAAATAGTATTACTTTGGTTAACTTTCAAAAAGTAAATACCTCTTTGTAAATTTTGCATTATCTCAGTTTTAGCACAGTTGTTAATAATTTGCATGTATACTATTTTCGAATTTATGTCTAATATCTCAATACTTCCATTATTAATAATTGAACCAAAATCAATTATTAAATTTTCATTCATGTTTAATGGATTAGGATACACACTAATTGTTTTGTAACTATTGTTTTCATTCAAAGCAGTAGGTATATTAGCAATAGTTATACCGCTCACTGTAAGTCCGCATGACATAGTTGTGTATGCAAAATTTGCTAATTGGGTAACCGTGGCTTGGTCTGTTCTAAACGAATAAGCTGTACCAATAGTAACCTCGGTTCCACCAGCAGGAGTAGCGTATATATCGTACTTATGGGTAATTACATTTACAACCAATCGGATACTATAAGTTGTATTTGGCACATAAAAAAGGTCGTTTAATGACTCGTAAGCACCCGCATTTCGTGCTTCAACCTTTCCATTGGTATAAAAGCGAACAGCGCATGCAAAATCGGTATATGTTGAGGCACTGGTTTTTGAAAGACCAAGTACACCATCCATGAGTGGACCTTTAGGAATTGCATCGAATTCGGCAGTAAAAACACCTATTTGAGCTGTAATTGCAGAATTTGTCCATGGAACAGCACTTCCGCAACCGGCAAGAGTTGTAACAACCAAAGCTGTACTTTCCAATGAGTAATTGGCTGCTGCATCGGTAGCTTTTATTGTCATGATATATTCTGTTTGACTAGATAAACCTGTAATATTTATTGATGTTCCAGAAACGGTTGTTTGATAAGCACCATTTTTGTAGATATCATATCCTGTAACGCGAATATTATCGGTAGCAGCAGTCCAACTAAGGGTAAAACTTGATGCTGTAATATTTGTTGATGCTAAATTCGTTGGAGAGGTTGGAGCTTGTGGATCGGGAGTAGGATTGCTAACAACATTCAGAAATGAATGCGTTAATGTTTGCCATGCAAATTGACCTAAACCTGATTTTCCAGATGGACGACCCAAATTTTCGGCACAATTTTGTGTATTAGTCATATCGGTTCTTCCCAATCTATTACCATAGTGATTCCATGCTTTTTCCCACATTGGTTCATTCGCAACGGAAGTTGCTTGGCACTTTAGACCACAAGAAGATGGCATACAAGTACCCGTTACAATTTTTGCAGTATATTCTAAGCTCTGGGCTAACCTTGGCATGCCATTAATAGGTAAAATATTGTATAAATCAAGACCCTGTTTCCACGCAATTTCGCAAGCATCAACCAGTTCCCCTAATCCCATCATCGAATGGTGTTGGTCGCGACAAGTTTCCTGAACCTCACCACTGGTATAGCAATAAACCCCAATAGCTCCCCTACCTGTTCCGTTAATCATCGAAACGGCTTGGTCGTATATCGCTTGATCGTTACAAAAAACACCTATTGCAATTATGGTATTTATTTGAGAGGCTTCCCAGTTTCCGTTATAACCTGGAGCAAGTTCATTCACATGAGGATAGAAAACATTTTTCATCATGTTTTCGAATTTTGTAATATCGGCTCCAGCCCAACCTGCATTCGAATACCGAATTATTTCAGCTCCTTCGCAAAACATTTCACCTACCCAACCTGCAACAAGAATATATTGCCTTGAGTCGCCACCAGCTGTAACAATGTCGGTTAACACATTCGACCAAGCATTCATTATTTCAATTGCTTTGTCAGCATGAGCCTGATTGCCATTGATATACCATGCCAAAGCATGAGTGTAAACGGCCAATGCATCGGTTGCAAAGTTAGCGCTATTACCTCCATCGGCTTGTGCCACTGCACGTGCACTATTTGTATAAGAAAGACTCGACAAGCTATTCTCCATCATTTTATCATAACCTGCTTTGCGGGGTTGAACTCCTGCATTTACATCAGCTTTAATTTTATCGAGTTCGGCTTTATTGTTAGCCAAACCAGGGTGCACAAATTGAGCGTTTAAAGTACTTATGGTAATGAAACCTATAATAAAACAGGTTACAATTTTTAATAAATTTTGTTTTTTCATATTGTTTTTAAATTAAGATTCAAGCATCAAGACACAAGACTGATTTACAAGACTTATTTAAGCTCCGAATTCCCGCCAATATTCATCCCCCTGAGTTCCAATTCACCTTACCATAGATGTTTCTTAGCGTGGTTTTACACAAGAAAATATGTTCGAATAAATAACAAGAATCATATTATTTAGAATGCAAAAACAAAACTATCACCAATAGATTTATTTATATTTTAATGGATATTTTCAATTTTGTCTCCTCTAGTTTTAGAGCAAATAATTATGTGTTAGCTAAAGAGCTAATGCATAAATTATAAACAAGCCAATTTTACTAACAAAGTCTTATAAACAAGTAAAAAAGAGGATGCCTTCGAACATCCTCTTTTTGCAATATTCTTATAAGTACAGAACTATTTTACAACTAATTTTTTGTTATAAACATCTGTTCCGTTGGTAACTCTAACAATGTAAATGCCACTTTTCAATGATGCTGCAATGTTAGTTTTTGATTCGCCTACTATTGCGTTTTTGTATGCCAATTTACCATCAACATCAAAAATTTCAACAATACCATTAACTTTTGAACCTAAATTTACCGTTAACTGACTTCCGCTAGCCAATGGATTTGGATACAAGTCGAACGAACTGCTTGAAATTGATGAAATAGCTGTAGGAATCGAAGCACCTCCAATTACAAGATTTTCGAGCACTAAGCCATTTAAACGTCCTGTATAAGGAGCATTAAGAGTAGTAATTACTTTACTAAAAAATTGTAACTGAGTAATTGTAGCTTGTTCGGTTCTAAAACTATAACCTGTGGCAA
>JBBQUP010000153.1:0-4861 GCA_038212305.1 Bacteroidales bacterium | reverse complement strand
AATTTATTGTATGCCGTAATTATAGATTTAGTATCAATTAGAATTTTTAAATAGAAAATTGTAACCATTATTTTGTATTGGTATTTCTATTTTAATTTCGTTTGTGTTCAATGAAACAGGAAATAATACCATTCCTGATACTGTATTATTCGGAGGAATTACAAATGGTAATAGTGCACTAGTATTCCAAAATTGAAGTTCTGCATTCACCTTGTTTTTTTTAAGACTCTGTTCTTCTTCCCAACTATCTTCATTTTTTAGTCTTTGAGATTCCAATTCTTCTGCATTTTGACCAAAAAGAAATACTATTGTTCCTGAAATAAGGCCCTCGGTTGCTATTTCCTTGACACTTTTACCTGCTAACGAATAGGGATTTGTATTATTCTTTAGACTATCTTTTTGTATTTTTAACTGTTCTATTCTCTCTTCAGGGTTAATAGCATTTACAATTGTTGTGTCGATTCTCATTTTACCAGTAATCAACCTGTATTTAAATGAAGCGGGGTTAACAAAAATTGAATCTGTTGAATTGTTTCGTATTAATACTTGAAATATATAGTTTTCATTATATAATCCATTATAATCTACCTGTACTTCTTGATTATCACTAAATTCACCATCGGTGTCAATTCTGAATAACATGAGTTTAGAGGTTGTAGCTACACGTTGTGTTGAGCAACTTACAAGAATAAAAAGTATATAGATGCAATTCTTATATCTCATATTAGTCTTGGTTTTTTAATTCGTGCATTATTTGTCTATCATCAACGATTTATGGCAACCAACTCATTTGTATATCGACTAAAACGGTAACCATACACCCTACGTTGGTATATATTGCAGCCTTATACTGTATAATACTCAAATCTAACTTATTTCCCGTTTCGTTGTATCGGGTTATCCCAATTATTTTAGCGGAAGTGTAAACAAGCGGTTGCGTGCAGCCATATGCATTGGGACTTCTCGCTGGGCACTACGTGCCGCTTAAAGTCCTATTTACCGTAGTCCGTTTTTACTCTTTCTGTAGTGTTTTATTATGCTGTTTGCTGGAAACGTAGATTAGTATGGCCATTAATGCAAGCGATACCGTTGATGCTAACAGCGTTCCTAGGGCTAGGCCACCCTTTGAGAGTGGTTTAGTTAGAAAGTCACCAAAAGTTGCTCCGAATGGTCGGGTAAAGATAAACGCAATCCAAAACAGCACAATTTGATTAATCTTTGTGAAGTAATGCAGTGCAACTACTATTACAATAATTGCTCCGGTTACCATTGCTCCATTCAAATAGCTTAAGCCTACATTATCGCTCAAGAAGTCGCCAAACGCTGTTCCTAAGCTATTTGAGAACAAAATAGCAACCCAATAATATATTTCCTTCGACTTTTCGGTAATCGGAAATACTTCAAGGTTTTTAAACTTTCGAAACCAAAAGTATAGCGTTAAAAACAGACACGTTACCAGCAATAAGCTTCCCCAAGCATAACCTAAATGTAAACTTCGGTCTAAAAAATCCGAAATTTCTGTGCCCAGCGTAGTGGTTCCAATAATTACAAGCCAATAAATATAAGGAATGTATTTATTTACGGATAGCTGGGTAATAAGCACTACCAGAAAGAATAAAAGCGTGACTCCAATGCCCACGGCATAACCTAAGTTAAGCGTCATTGAGATAAAGTCGCCCAAGGTTTCACCTAGGGTTGTGGCAACAATTTTCATTACCCAAAACAGGAGAGTTATTTTGGCAACCTTGCTTATATTTTCACTATTCATCATATAATTACGATTTGAATTAGTTCATCTGGTCAATGATTTGAATAAATATATCTTGCCAATAGTTTGGATTGTAAAAAACTGAAGAGTTTCCAAAGCGAATAATTTGAATGTTCTTTTCGGGGTACACGTAAAGATATTGACCATACAGCCCAACCGCATAAAAGCTGTTGTATTTTAAAGGACCAATGCCCCAATTATTATTGTAAAAATGCCTGTTCACATTATTGGGGTTGTTGGGATCGGAGTGCGTTGAATATTCCACCCAATCTTTTGGAACTATTTGCTTTCCTTCCCAAACACCTTTGTTGAGATACAATCGGCCAAATTTGGCAAAATCAATTGGACGGGCTTGCAAGCAGCAAAAAGCCTTTTCCATACTATTTTTACCGTCACTATCTAAGCTCCAAAACGCCGGAGATTCCATACCTAGAGGTTTCCATATTTTAGTTTCTAGGTAGTTGGAAATGGGTTTGTTTGTAACTCTTTCGATAATGAGTGCTAATAGTTGGGTGTTTGCCGAACTATAATGAAACCCTATATTCGGCGCGGTTTTAAGCGTTAATTCTGTCAACTCTTTTCTTAAATCATTTCCCCAATAAAACTCGGCATTATCTGAAACAAGATTAAAATCATCGTCGGTAAATTTAATCCCAGAGGTATGTTGCAGTAGGTTTTTAATTGTAATACAATCGAACCCCGCTTTGTTTTTATATTCACTCAGATAATCGGTAATACTGTTATCAACACTCTGGATTAACCCTTCACTAATTGCAATTCCTATTAATGTAGAAATCATTGGCTTTACCATTGAAAAGGATGAAACTAATGAAGTGTCGACATATTTATCATTATATTTCTGATACAAAATGGTATCGTTACGAATAATCAAAAATGCAATTGTGTTATGCAAGGTCACAAAGCTATCAAGCTTCACATTAGTGGAGTTTAACGACCTATTTGTTAAGCCAATTGAACTGCCGAGATTGTATTCGACATTAGGTTTGCTAAAATTAAAAGCAGGACCTTGGTTTTCAATCTTTCGTTGAGGAAAATGCGCATAATCTTTTTGCGATGGCAATGCTCCAAAACGAAGAGTTCTAGAAACTTCACACGATGAAATTCCTAAAACAAACAGTGTGGATAGTAAAACAACGCTTAGCTTTTTCAAGGTTCTAATTGATTGTATTAAGTAGTTATACTGTTCGGTATTCGGCTTTTATAATGCATTACAATGGTTGGCAATATGGCGGAAGGTAGCAATTTTCACTATAAATAATGAGCCGCGAACCAATGTAGAATGTGTCGGCATAGCACTGATCCGCCACGTTGGCCAAGCCGCTGTTATCGGCTGTGTTTAACCTCAGTAGTCCGTTTACCTGCAATAAATATAAGTAAAAACAGTAAAACAAGAACCACACTTGTCCAGATATTTCCAAAGTTGAGTCCAGCCGGTTTCGAAATGTAGTTGCCAATTGTAGCCCCAATAGGATGCATTATTACTAAAGCAAGCCAATACAAAATTTCTTTAGAAACCTTGGTGTATTTGTTTAGTAATACAAAAATTGCCAGTATTACTAACAGTAAGATTGACCCGCCACCAGCACCCAACGAAGTGTCGTTTGATAACAAGTCGCCTGAAGTGGTGCCAAATGTGCTTGAAACTAAAATTGCAAACCAGTAAAGAAAAAATGTCTTGCTATTCAAACCCGTTTCAACGGTTGATTTGGGCGAAACAAACTTCCAAACTACAAGAGTTAGAGTCAGAATTCCCATAACCAAAACAGAACCCCAAATTGTCCCCAGCTTTAATGGTTCAATGGTAATAAAGTCAGCACAATTTGTGCCTGCTATATTTCCTAAAACAATTAGAAGCCAATAAACCGTTGGACTTTCTTTGCCGCTCAACGCAATTGCAATGATTGCGAAAAGATAAGTGCCAATGAGAAGTATAGAACCTGTGCTATAACCCAACCCTAAATTCCTTGAAATTAGGTTTCCAACAATTTCGCCAATTGTTGTTGCCAAAATCATAAGCATCCAATAATGAATGCCGATGGTTGGTATATGAATATTCAATTTTTTACTAGACATATGAAATAGTATTAAAAGCGGAACACCAGAGGCGTTCCGCTTTCGAATAATTATTGTTTTATTACACTTCCGTTGGCATCATAAAAAAGCTCAGCAGTTTTTAAGCCTTGTTTAATTTCTACTTCATAGCTGGTTTGACCCTTTGAAGTCTCAATTATTGCAACAGCTTTTACAGTTGTTCCTTTATGAGATGCGTTAAACGCAGCTTGCACTTTCGCAGGAAGCTGACTGAACGTTATTGGACTTTCTGTCTCCAACCACTCCCCAGTATCGTTAAAGTTGGCAGAATGTTTTGCGCCATTCCAATCAAAGGATGCTTCATATTCATGGGCATTTTCTTTGTCCCACTTTACGCTTGTAGCATTTGGGAATTTTGAATTAAATGTTGCCGTAACAGCATTTGGTGCCTTGCTTTGAGCAAAACTTGTAGCATAGGCACATAGAATTGCCATAGCAACGAAAATTATTTTTTTCATTTTATTGCTTAATTAAATTGTTTATCGAAATGTAAGTTGTCGCTTGGAAAACAAGCGAAGGCCGAATAAACTAAGCAACTATTGGAGGACGGAAAACTTTGGTGATATAATCCGATTTAACAAAGTTGTCGGAATGGTATAAATGTGATTGCTCAACAAACGAGATGTTTGCTGTTTTAAGACTAATAATAGTGGGAAGCTGAAATACAACTAACTGCGAAATGTGGCGGTATTGAATTGGGGCATGTGGCTTTTGCTCATCACCATTCTTGTGCTTGTCGAATAAGCCGTCGATATTAATTAAGTGGTCGGTTAAAAAGTCAAGAGGAGTCATATCTTTATCTTCAGTTGCCTTGCAATGCTGATACATTTCAGGCAGGTCTTGAAGAGAAGAAAAGTCGCCCATTGGTAAACAAAAAGTCCCAAATGAGTAAAAAGCCAAAAGGAATATGTTGATTGCTTTTATCACAGCTTATGAAACGTTTAGGTAAGCACTTAATTGTGTTGGTATTTCAATTTATCA
>JBBQUP010000152.1:0-4863 GCA_038212305.1 Bacteroidales bacterium | reverse complement strand
CAATTGAAAAAAAAAAGATGTACGGCGAATTTTATATCTTGCAAAATATTGAATATACGTTCTTTGAAATACCACTTTAAAACTGTGTAATGTAGTTGATGGTGGACTGTTTTTTCAGTGTTGATAGAAATACCAATGGGACTTAATACATGACCCAGAGAATATTGTGCTTGGGTTTATGCAGGAGGAGAGTGAGGGGGCGAGAAAAAATGAAACTGAAAGAAATACTGCTACAAGATATTTATTTGCATTAAAGGATGTTTTAGATAATCAGGGTTTAATTGTAAATTCATCCGCTTTTATAAAAAGCGACATAGAAAGATTAAACACAAAAAATGACTATGTATTGACGGCCGAAAGAGTTTATTACAAAACAACACTAACTGATTATTTTAACACCTTAAAGATTCATATATATTTTAATGCGAAACAACGAAGTAGTGCAAGTCCAAATGGATTATTCTTTCAAAAAGATTTTAAAGGAATATATTACCAAGCTGTAAGATTTGAGAGTATTGATGCTGTATTTGTTTATGAATTTGATTCAGCAGATGACGAATTAAGATTTAAAAACTTCCTTGAAAACCAAACAAAATTGATATTGCCAACGTCAATACATAGAAAAGCGTTTTTTATTTATGGCACAACTGGCGAGCAAGTCCGCTGGACTGAAAACCCACTAACATTAAATGCGTTACTATTAATTGCTAATACTGACAAAAAAGACACAGACTTTGATTGGTTGAAATACAACGGTATAACTAATGACATTTATTCACGCAATCTTGCATCAGATGAATTGGTAAAATATGTACTTGAAAAGTCTCATGATTTTGATGAAATTGTTTTAATTGGTCATAGCCATGGTGGTAATGTAGCATTACAAGCTGTGAATAGGATTGTTGCCGAACGGAAGAAAGTATATTTAATAACCGTCAATACACCCGCCTATAATAACCAAGAATCTTCAAAGGATATAACTGCTCCAATTCTTAGCAATGCTAAATGTGATGAGATTTATGAAATAACTGAAATAGTTCCATCACCAATGGGTGGTGTACCTGTTAAAAGACACTATTGCCGTTTCAAAAATCCTGAAAATCCCTTAAATTGTAAATTAACACAGCATATTCATCTTTGGAATAAATCGGATGGTATTGCAGGTGGTTTAGCTGGAGATGATTTTTACAATAATAATACTACAGTGAATATCGAGATTCCAACATACAAAGAATATTCGGATGTCATAATAATTCCAACTAATATGGATGCTTTGGAATTTAAAAATGCTCATAGTTTAGATTCAAATAGACCACAGCTTATCTATGATTTAATTTTTAAAGGAATCATAAAACCAATTAAATAATGGCTAAGTTAAAAAAACTGATATGGGTTCAATTTTTGTTTTTAATACCATACATATTAATTCGAACTATATTGTTGCAAACTATGGGCTGGCAATTTATTACAATATATCTCATAGGCATATTATCTGCCTCATCTCTCATCTTATGGGTGTTCTTGACCTATGTTGAAAGTTTCAAAAATTTAAATATTATCTTTAGTATTTTACTGTTAATTATTATAATAAGAATTATAATAGAACATAGTTTTGTTGTATTATATATATATTGTATATCCATTGTTTTATCCATACCGATATGGATATTTGCTAATAAACAGGAAAATACTTTGCCCTTTTTTCCGCTAGTCTTTTATTTTTGTATTTTATTGTTTATTCTAAGTTGGGGTTGGTTATAGTAACCTCAGTTAATCATAGCGTGTCATAAGCTGCGCATTTTGTTCGGCGTATGCCTCTAGGCTACGTCGGTGCTTTCAAGGCATCTTGCTCCGTTCATCGTAGCGTGTCATAAGCTGCGCGTTTGTTCGGCGTATGCCTCTAGGCTACGTCGGTGTTACCAAGGCATCTTGCCTGTAAAGGGAAAGCATAGTTTGCATTGTATTCATCAAGGCATCTTGCCGTTTAGCAGTAATTGTATTAGTTTCGATTATAAGCATAAAAACGTATGTCAACCGGCTACAAAATAATAGAGGCAACAGGGCTGTATTACATAACACTGCAAGTAATCGATTGACTTGACATTTTTACGCGTCAAGTATACAAACAACTAATAAGTACTACGAAACAAATAATGTCGTGTTTTATAGAGCTAAGTAACTCATAGGAAGCACGAACCAAAACTAATAAATAGGTCTGAGACCTTAGTTGAGAACTTGACCTATTGTCAGCAAAACAAAGGATTGGTGATTTATGGTTACGTAATTATGAGCAATCATATTCATTTATTGGTACAAAGCGAAACAGGTAATTTGAGCGATACCCTACGTGATTTTAAAAGCTACACTAGCAAAGTTATTCTTGAGCAAATACAATTAAACACCGAAAGCCGTAGAGAATGGATGCTAAAACGGTTTGAGATATCAGCTGCCAAGCATAAACGCAACAGCCATTATCAATTTTGGACACACGAGAATCATGCAGAGCATATCTACAGTCAAAAATTTATTGAGCAAAAATTAGAATACATTCATCAAAATCCTGTGCGAGCTGGTATTGTGCGCCAACCTGAAGCCTACATTTATTCGAGTGCCACTAATTATGCAAATTTACAATCGGTTTTGAACGTTGAATTGTTAACTTTAAATTGGAAAACAATTGAATAAATGGCCAGAGGCCGGGATTGATACGACGCAGCGAGACGCTACGCCTTTAGATTTGCTTTATAATAAAATAAGGAATTTTTATCTTTAAAAAAGAATGGGGTGAACTTCACGCTACGCTAAGTTTATGACTTATGTTCGGCATCAGTCCCCATTCTTTTACTCGTTGAAGAACCAATTAGAATTTTAGGTTTGCAGACCTGTTAAAGGCTTTAGTTCAACAACTTATTCACTTAAATGCAAATTTATGAAAATTAACGAAACAGTTGGCATCGATGTTTCAAAATTGACCATTGATGTTGTGATTCACACATTAAAGAAACATAAATGTTTCAGGAACAATGAAGTTGGCTTTAATGAGATGGTAAATTGGTTTGAAAATTGCATATCTACACCTTATTCGGAAGTATTCATTGCATTTGAACATACTGGTTTATACTCCATTCCGCTATCTGTTTTCTTGACAAAAAACAAGTTTAACTACGCACTGATTCCTGGGCTTGAATTGAAGAAATCACTAGGTATCGTTCGAGGTAAAGACGACAAAATTGATGCAACAGCCATTGCTCTTTATCTCTATCGCCGTAGAGATGAAATAAAACCATATCAACTACCCTCAAAGAATTTTTTAGAAATACGTCGATTACTATCCTTGCGCGATAAGTTAGTTAAGCAACGTGCAGGATTTAAGGCAACAAATAGAGAAATCAAAACACATTTAAACAAATCAGACCATAAGGTCTATTTTAATGTGCATAACAACATGATTAAAGCTTTAAATAAAGAAGTAACTACTGTTGAAAAACGCTTATTAGAGGTCGTAAAAAGTGATATCAAACTCTTTGATATGTATAAACTGATAACAAGCATCAAAGGTGTTGGTCAACAAACTGCAATATTTATGATTACCTACACCAATGGGTTTACCTTGTTTGAAAACTCACGAAAATTTGCTTCGTATGCAGGAGTTGCTCCATTTCCATATAAGTCTGGAACAAGCATAAAAGGCAAGGATAAAGTACATCAATTTGCTAATAAAAGATTTAAATCTCTACTCAGCAATTGTGCTACTTGTGCTATCAACTGCAATCCGGAAATGCGACTTTATTACCAAAGAAGATTAAACGAAGGAAAAAATAAGATGAGTACAATTAACATTGTTCGCAATAAAATACTGTCAAGGATATTTGCTGTAGTAGAACGTGGGACTCCTTATGTTGATACATTGAAATACGCATCATAAAGAGAAAATTAAATCAAAGGCTGTTCAATTCGGATAATAAAACTGGATTGAATGCTATTTTATTGCATTTTTTTGAAATAACAATCGAAATCTTTAAATTTATATCATTAGTCCAAAGAGGAAACAAGCTCTGGTGGAGACCAACTTGTCAGCAATAGGGTTAATGTATATACAGTAAAAAAGAGCAGTCAATGGCTGCTTTTTTACTGGTATACTTTATGGCTTTAAAAACTCATTTTTCGACAGAAAAAAATAACCATTAAATGATGAAAAATAATTAGATTTTTTCTTGTTTATGTCTTAGAATGCCGAACGGGGGAATTAAACGAATTATTTAAATAGCTTATGTACATTGAATTAAAATCATTAAATAGAATTAGAAGTAGCGAAGGTTGTTATTTTGATTTTTCATATAATATTGTAAGATATATAGAGTTTGAAAGTGTTGTGTGTTTTTTATTGAGTGATTTAAAGAAAATTATTACTTTAAAATTTTCTCAAAATGGAGGAGTAAATCATTTGTTTACTGCATGGGAATTTCAAATTTCAGATGGCTTAAACGAAGTTCATGATATAGTTTTGATGGAGCGGCAATACTTAAAAGACAAAGAAGTGATATATTGCTGCGGTTGGGGTTTTGATATTGGTTATTATTTAGATCCAAAAACAGGGACAGTTATACATACAGAGCCTATAAGGTAATATACCCCCGTTCATCGTAGCGTGTCATAAGTTGTAATTTTGTTCGGCGTACGCCTCTAGGCTACGTCGGTGTTACCAAGGCATCTTGCCTGTAGTGTTATTTAGCAAAGGCCTGTTTGGTTTTATAGTTTTGTATTACGTTAGTGATAAGTAAGAGGAGACTTTTCGGGTAATGGTAAAAAGTTTTAACCACGAATTGGACGAATTAAACGAATTGCAATTGACGGTGTCAATTG
>JBBQUP010000151.1:0-4868 GCA_038212305.1 Bacteroidales bacterium | reverse complement strand
TACACCTGATGAGTTTTTGAAAACAAATTGAAAACACTATAGGAAATTAAGCGTGTATAATTGTGGCCGGGTTTAGTACAACACCAGCTTCAATCAAGGTAGGCGCAAGCGCTACCATTGATCGAAAGCTTAATTGTTAGCGTTAGTCGATAGTCTAATTATTTTAATAGTTATAGTTTTCGCAAACCTTTTAAGCTATTATTGCCATTTGCCAATATAATACTAATCGCATATCCACCTCCAGGGGCGCAAAACTGACTAAGTTTTGATTTGTTAGTAACAATAACTTGTTTGATTTGATAGGCTTTTGGATTGGTTTTATAGTTTGCATCCTTTTTATCGAAATATATAGTTGCTACATACTTTTTATTAGGAAGAAGAAAACTAAAATCGATATTTGATATTCTTCCAATTTCATCATTTGATCGTCCAACAAACCAATTCTCTGTTCCTTTACCTTTGCGGGCATAAGTAATATAATCACCAGGTTCAGCCTCTAACACTTTTGTGTCGTCCCAATCTACAGGTACATCTTTAATAAATTGAAATGCATCCATATATTTTCTATAAGTTTCTGGCAAATCAGCCGCCATTTGTAATGGACTATACATTGTCACGTAAAGTGCTAGTTGACGAGTTATAGTACTATTTACATATGAATGATTGTTAGGGTTATATTTGCTAATGTCCGATTCGAAAATGCCTGGAGTATAATCCATAGACCCTCCGATAAGCCGTGTAAAAGGTAAAATAGTTGTATGATCAATATTATTGCCACCAAACGATTCATACTCTGTTCCTCGTGCTGATTCATTGCAAATTAGGTTAGGATATGTACGACATAATCCAGTAGGACGAACTGCTTCATGCGCATTAACCATTATTTTATATTCGGCTGCTTTGGTAACTGCATACAAATAGTGATTTACCATCCATTGGCCATAATGAGTTTCACCACGGGGAATAATATTACCGACATAACCACTCTTCACTGCATTATAACCGTTATCAACCATAAATTGATACGCTTTATCCATATGACGTTCATAGTTACGAACCGACCCCGATGTCTCATGATGCATTATTAGTTTAACACCTTTTTGCTTAGCATATTCATGTAACTCTTTTACATTAAAGTCAGGGTAAGGTGTAATATAATCAAATACAAAATCTTTTGATTTACCAAACCAATCTTCCCATCCTTCGTTCCAGCCTTCTACCAGTACTGCATCTAATCCATTTTCACTTGCAAAATTTATATACTCTTTAACATGCTCGGTATTAGCAGCATGTTTACCATTTGGTTTTGTTTGTGAGTAATCGGTTTCACCCAACTTAATGCTTGTTAAGTCATTATAAGCCCACGAGCTTTTTCCTGTAATCATTTCCCACCAAACGCCCACATATTTTATTGGCTTAATCCATGATACATCTTTATAAGTGCATGGGTCGTTTAGGTTTAATGTTAAATGCGACATTAATATATCTGCTGCTTTATCACTTGCAATAATGGTACGCCAAGGGGTATGTCGAGGAGCTTGCATATATCCTTTGTTTCCTAAAACATCCGGAGTTAAAAAGGAGGTGAAAACCATGTTTTTGTCATCTAACTCTAGGTGCATACATGGATATTCGATAAGAGCTGCTTCGTGTAAATTAATATATAATCCGTCGTCTGTTTTCATCATCAAGGCTGTTTGAACCCCTGTTTCCGAAAATGGAGTTTGCGAAGCATTTGGAGTTATAGCCGATTTCATCAAACCACGTATCTCCGAAAGCTTTGATTTAGTTGTGCTATACTCTTGAGTGTCAAAATCACCAGGAATCCAAAATGCAGTGTGATCACCAGCCATAGCAAATTGAGTTCGTTCTTCTTTAATAACAAAATAAGTCAACGTCGATTGCTCTGGAAATTCATATCGAAAGCCTAAACCATCATCAAAAAGTCTAAATCGAATGATTAATAATCGGTTAGTTGCTTTTTGTTCTAAGGTTACTTCAAGTTCATTATATTCATTTTTAATGTTTTTTACTTCGCCCCAAACTGGCTGCCAAGTTTCATTAAAGGTGCTTTGAGCAGTTTTTTTTATCGAAAACTCGTCTAATAGGGAATTGGTATCTTTTAATTCAAATCCCAATTTACTGTCTTTAATAATTTCTTTGCTTTTATAATGTAGGTTGTATTCAGGTATTCCACTTTTAACTTCGAATTTAAGCTCGAAATTACCATTTGGAGATTTAATTCCTTCTGCACAAATTGATATAGCTGAATATACCAGCACTATGAATATGATACATCTCTTCATAATTATTGAATTAAATTTTATTTCACAAAGATAATATCTTTAAACAACATAGGAAAATTAAGATGATTCTGTTTAAATCTCAATTATATATTTGCTAATTTAAAAGTTATTTTATTTATTGTAGATGTCTCTTGTATAAATAATGATTGTAAAATTTGAAAATTTAATAGCTATATATAATTTAATAATGTATTAATCGTTTTGCATTAAGTAATAAGTTAAATCATTGTTTCTTTTTATGTTTTTATATATACTTTTTATATTTTTATACATGCATTTTATATTTAGAAATGTATTTTTATAAAAAAGATAACTAATATTTGGAAATTACTTATTAATTATTTAAACTTGTTTTCTAATTTAAATATAGACATATGCATTTTACTAAATTGTCAAATGCCAGCTATATGTATAAAGTTCATTCGCTATTTTTAAATAGTATTGGCGATGATTCGATAAAACGTGCTGTATATAGTTTTGGGTATAGTGAGCGAAAAATAAGAGATGGCAAATCTTTATTTGATGCATTGAGTGCAATTGATAATGAGCAGGTAATTGTGAATCAAGAAAAGATTAAATTAAATCTTGAACGGAAAAAATTACAGCAAAAGGTTCATCGTGATTACATGAAATATATAAAAATCGCACGAATTGTTTTTGCTGAAAACCATGAGGCCAATGCTATTCTGCTATTATCAGGGGTGAGAGATCGAATTTACATAAATTGGCATTTTCAAGTCAATGTGTTTTGCAGCAATTTGCTTAAAACAACTGATTATTGGAAGGAACTTGGAGAATTTGGAATTCACAAAAGTCAAATTGAGGCTTTATATTCAAATTTGAATGAATTAAATATATTAGATGAAAAATGCGCGAAAATCACTGGTTCGCTAAAAGGGTTGATACAGAAAAAGCGTAAGCAACTGGTGAATGTGCAAAGTTGGGTGAGCGATTATGTGAAAATAGCTCGTATAGCGTTGGAAGATGCACCGCAGCATTTAGAAAAGCTTGGAATAATTGAATCGCATCAAAACAAAAATTAGTGATTCTTATAATCATCTAATATGCAACCTATTTGGGTTTTTAGCCGTAAAAATAACATGGTAAATAAATGTTAAGAGATTTGAAATGCTATTTTTATACGATTATTAATCGTTTGAGTAATATTTATTAACAAAATGATTGAATTATACGATGATAAATATATTTTTGTCAGTTAATATTTTAGATCAGCTAATTGGAGTCCAAATAAAACATTCAGTATATGAATAAGCATTACACAAGTTTATTTGCTTTTTTGTTGTTCTTTATCAGCATCGGATTCGCTTCCGCGCAAGATAAAGGAACAATTGGGGATAAGAGCAATTCCGGCGGTAAAGTTATTTTTAATGGTCAAAAACCATTGACACCAATTCCTAGTATTGATAATTCCTATTGTACTGACGGTGGGGTTGATGAGATAACTCCAGAAGCTTGGGATCCAACAGCTGTTGCAATTACGTGGAATGTATATTCAAATTTTGATAATATTCCGCAGACAGGTTGGTATGATATTGTAGGAACTGGTGTAAATACGAAATTGAATTTTTATCCAGATCGAGTAGATGCAAAATATCTTAATACAACATTTATTGTATTTGAATATACGCAACGCGATGGTTTTGGTGGGCCTGTTAGAGTTAATTATGATTATACTAAGGTTTATAAAACACCTTCAATATTTAATTTATCACCGATTTCTCCTCCAATTATTGAGTTATGCAGCGGACAGACGATTGACTTAACTTTAAGTGGAAGTGATTTAGGTTATGATTATAATTTATTAAAAGATGGTATAGTTATTAGCCCCGTTCCTCAAAGTGGAACAGGTAATCCTATTGTGTTTTCAAATATTGGCGCTACAGGTTTATATGCTGTTGAAGGGGCATTAGCTTTAGGTACACCGACTTGTATTCGCCCCATGAATGAATATGCTGACGTTATCGTTCATCCACGACCAACTCCTACAATAACATCAGCAACTGGTTTATATACAGTATGTGAAGGGTCAACAGGCAATGTTTATTCAACGGAAGGCGGAACAAATTCCGGGTATGTTTGGAGTGTTTCTGCTGGTAATACTATTACGAGTGGTCAAGGGACTAATAGCGTAACCGTTAGTTGGTTAGTTTCTGGATCCCAAGCAATTTCTGTAAACTATAACAATGATACCAATTGTCCAGCTTTAACTCCAGTAAGTAAAACAATTACAGTAAATCCACTACCAACTAGTGCTCCAATAATTAGCGGAACACCAATTGTTTGTGCTGGTGACAATGGAGTGGGATATAGTATTGCAGCAATAGCAAATGCAATTTCTTATTCATGGAATTATACTGGCAGTGGTGCAACAATAAGCAATGGTACTACTAACAGTATCTCTATTAATTTTTCAGCCATTGCCAGTTCTGGTATTTTAACTGTACGAGGTCAAAATGCTTGTGGAAATGGAGTATGGTCAGCTAATTACAATATCGTTGTTAATCCGTTACCTATTGCTGCTGGTGTTATTACAGGAACTAC
>JBBQUP010000150.1:0-5111 GCA_038212305.1 Bacteroidales bacterium | reverse complement strand
GATAATATGTTTTAGATAATTCCGGAAAATGAATAGTCTATATTCATCATCTTATCTTTTCATCTTTTTTTACTCTGTTTAAAGCATAATATCCTTTTACTATAAAAATAAATAGCTATTTAGTGTTACTCCCTTAAAACTCAAGCCAGCTTAAATAGTCATCGGGTTTTTTCGGAGTCGATTTTTTATGTATGAAATCGTTTTTGCGAGGAATATAATCGTAATCGTTTTGCCACTTTAAATGGTTCTCTGCAATTTGCGATACAGCATTTATAATGTAATCCGCTTCATTGTCTGTCATTGTTGGATGAAGCGATAACCTTACCCATCCTGGTTTTTCGGATAGGTCGCCCATGTCGATTTTACGCGTAATATTTGTTGAGGTGTAATAATCTACATGTAATAAGTAATGGCCATAAGTACCTGCACATGAGCAACCTCCGCGCACCTGAATGCCAAAGCGATCGTTTAATAATCGAACTACTAAATTAAAATGGATATCGGTAATATAAAACGATATAGCTCCAATTCTATCCACATCAATATCTGCCAAAATCGATAATCCTTTTATTTTTCGAAACTCGCTAACTACTTTGTTTACTAATTGGTTTTCGCGTTGTTCTATTTCACGAATTCCCATCTTTTCTTTCAGTTTTATTACCAATGCGACTTTTATACATTGCAAAAATCCAGGTGTGCCAGCATCTTCGCGTGCTTCAATATCTTCAATGTATTTGTATTTACCCCAGCGGTTTGTCCAGTCTACAGTACCACCTCCCGAATCGTCGGGAGAAAGATTGTGATAAAGTGCCGAATTAAACACAACAACACCCGAACTTCCAGGGCCTCCTAAAAACTTGTGTGGCGAAAAAAATATGGCATCTAATTGCTCCAAAGGATTGGTTGGATGCATGTTAATCTCTACATAAGGAGCCGAAGCCGCAAAATCAATAAAACAAAATCCTCCATTTTCGTGCATAATTCGGGCTAACTCGTAGTAGGGTGTTTTTATACCCGATACATTTGAACAAGCGGTGAAGGAACCAATTTTAAAGGTTCTGTTTTTATATTTTTCAATTTCTGTTCGAAGCGAGTTGGGACTAACCAGCAAGTTTTCATCGGGTTCAATTACTACAACATCTGCATGTGTTTCGAGCCATGAGGTGTGATTCGAATGGTGTTCCATGTGTGTCAAAAATACAACTGGTCGATCATTGGCAGGAAGATGGTAGTATTTTCGAGCTTGCTCAGGTACTCGTAATCCAAGAATTCGTTGTAATTTGTTTATTACACCTGTCATGCCAGTTCCCGAAGTAATTATAAAATCGCTGCATGAGGCATTGACATGTTTTTTAATTATTTGATGCGAAAGGTTATAAATGTTGGTCATAATCATTCCTGTATCACTCGATTCGGAATGAGTATTTCCAACAAATGGCCCTATTTTATGCGAAATCAGTTCTTCAATAGGCTGATATAATCGGCCACTTGCAATCCAATCGGCATAAATTAAAGGTTTATTGCCGTAGGGCGTTTCAATTGTTGTATTGTTTCCAATTATGTTTTTGCGAAATGCATTAAAATAGTCCTCCAAAGGGTTCATCGATAAATTATTTTGGATCAAATATGTTTATTCCCAACGTATGAAAAAATGATTTTTATGCAGAATAAAATGATTTTCAGCTATAAAGACTTTCAGTGTGTATATTTTCTGCAATTAAATGCCATCTTGGGTCTGCGAAATTACGAAGTAAACTTTCATGACGGTTGGCAAATGCCTTGCCTTCAGATGAATAGCGTATAATTTGTTGCATTATAAACGAAATTGGAGTAACAGGTATGTGAGAATTCCAATAATTCGAGTTAAGGATTTGAGAATCAACAGCAGAAATTACATCTATAAGCATAATTGACTGGCGTTTAATAGCACCTGCCAAGATGTAAACAGCCAATACCTTTTGATAATGTGAATGTGTGGTTAAAAGGTAGGTTGCTAGTTTAGTTGAATAGTTTAGTTGAGAGAATAAATTTTTTGCACTGTGGCGAGCAATATCTTCGTTGACAACTAATTGGCTCCAATTACAGGTAGTTTCGAAATTTAGATTGTTTTGCGATACAAGAAGGGTCGCTAAAATCATGGTTTCTCGTATCTCCATATACCACAATCTTTCGCATACATCAAAACTAACAACATGGCTGGCAGCAATTGATTCGAGATGTGATATGGAAACGCCAAAGTTTTTTTTGTACGTAATACCATTCGAATTCATTACAGAAGCTGTTTCTCCATTCTTGCGAAGATTAATAAGATTTAGTAATTCTTTAATTTTAAAATCTACCTCAGGATTAAAAGGGAAATATTTCATTTGTTTATATTTTGTTTTTTTGTTGCCAGATGGAACTCGCCAGTATAATTATCCTCGTGTGAGAGTATTTCGCTAATGGCTCGTTTCATTTTACGTTGTATTGATAATGGTAAAGTATCATTTTTTCCTGTGAATTATATGCGTTTTTTATTTATTGATGCTTCATTAGATGCTGTTTTAAAGGAATGTTTACAATATTTTTAGTGTAATTAATTGATTGGCAGATGTATTGTTGAAAAATCATAAAAATCAACGGTTTTTTTTTACCTGTCTTGCAAATTTAAAAGATTTACCATTATCTTTGCATCGCAATAAGCAAAAATGGTGATTGTAGCTCAGTTGGTTAGAGCGCTGGATTGTGGTTCCAGAGGTCGCCGGTTCAAACCCGGTCCTTCACCCCTAAGAATGCAGTATCTTGTATATCAAGATGCTGCATTTGTTTTTATTATTAGGTTTTACATTGCAAAGTTGATTATCTTTATAATGATGCCTATTGACGCATCGTTATGTTTATTTAAGCATCAATATTTAATCTGAATGAGTATTGTATTTTTAATTGGAGGCTTAATTGTTGTGTTGTTAGGTGCTCATGCTTTGGTTGATGGAGCTTCGTCTATAGCCAAACGGTTTCAAATTCCTGATTTGGTTATTGGTTTAACCATTGTGTCTATTGGCACATCAACTCCCGAACTGGCAATTAGTGTTATATCTGCCTTAAAAGGAAATTCCGATATTGCTGTTGGAAATGTTTTGGGGAGTAATATTGCCAATATTCTATTGATTTTAGGCTTGTCGGCAATCGTTTATCCGTTAACGATTCAAAAAAATACGCAGTATAAAGAAATTCCACTTAGTATTTTAGCTGTACTCCTTATTGGTATTTGTGGGAATGATATATTTTTCGATCATGGCTCTGTCAACATGTTGTCGAGAATTGATGGTATTGTTTTCCTATGTTTTTTCATCATATTTATGTATTACACATTCCAAATCACAAGTGATAAGGATGTTGAAGTGGAGCATGTTAAATTACAACCCAATTGGAAATCGATTTTATTTGTGTTGTTAGGAATGACTGCACTTTATTTTGGAGGAAAATATTTTGTAGATGGAGCCATAATTATTGCACACTATTTTGGCATGAGCGATGCCGTTATAGGATTGACGGTTGTGGCGTTAGGTACTTCGTTGCCCGAGTTAGCTACTTCGTTGGTAGCTGCCTATAAAAAGAATTCGGATATTGCAATTGGCAATGTGGTTGGATCCAATATTTTAAATGTGTTTTTAATATTAGGTATTACTGCAACAATAAAACCATTACCGCTTAATTCATCAGCTAATATTGATATTTCGATGGCTTTATTTGCCAGTTTGTTATTGTTTTTGAGCACCATGGTGTTTCATAAGCGTAAAATTACAAGAGGCGAAGGTGTTGTTTTTGTTTCGACTTATGTGGCTTACATGGTATATTTAATTGTGTTTTAGATTGTTGTGTATCGCATAAATCTTCTATTCACCTAAATAACTTTGCCGATCTCTTATTCGCAATTTATATTTTCATCTCGGTGTCTCACTGCCTCCGCGTTTAATCCCTCATCGCCAACTCGCGTAGCGAAAGCGCGTAGGCTATGATGAAACGGCGAGCAGGAGATGGCTTGTGGGTTGTAGCATCGTTTCATCTTGATCTTTTTGTTACTTTTTGTATCAAGACAAAAAGTAAGAATATTCAACTCGCACTAGAAATTTGAATAAACAGTCGGATCGTATTCCGCAATTATCTTCATTACTTTTTTGCGCCCAAAAAAGTAACCAAAAAAGGCTTGGCGGACTGAACTCGTTCCGCTGCGCTTGACTCAAACAGCACTCCGCCTTATAAGGAATTTTTTGTTTTATGCTTCGCAGTTGTCTTTGATAGTGCGGTATTGTTAAATTAGTTTGTCTCGTTTAATAAAAAAATTTCTTTTTTGGCTCCATCAATCTTCAATTCGTGAAATTGACTCCGTCCATCTTCGATTCGTGTAATTCGTGGTTGATATTTTTCGTTCCTCCGCGTCACACTGTCTCTGCGTTTAGTTCTTAAAATCCCCAACTCGCGTAGCGAAAGTGCGTTGGCCTGAAAATCTGGCGGGCAGGAGCAGGCCTGTGGGCTGTAGCATCAGATTTTCTTGATTTTTTTGTTACTTTTTGTATCAAGACAAAAAGTAAGGAGATTCACCTCGTACTAGAGATTCGAATAAACAGTCGGATAGTATTCCGCAATTCTCTTCATCACTTTTTTGCGCCCAAAAAAGTAACCAAAAAAGGCTTGACGGACTGAACTCGTTCCGCTGCGCTTGACTCAAACAGCACTCCGCCTTATAAGGATTTTTTTGTTTTATGCTTCGCAGCTGTGTTTGGGGGTGAAGTTATTAAAAATGATTAATCTGCTTTTTGAATAAAATTAGCGAAATTGACTACTTCGATCTTCGATTAGCCTAATCAGCTGATAGTCTTTTATTACTCCTCGGTGTCTCTCTGCCTCTGCGTTTAGTTATTTATCCTTCTTAACAAGTTAAGTGTTTCTGCAATATCGTAAGCGAGTATAATTAACATGATTAATTAAGATTATAGGTATAGGCGTTTAGGTCTCCCAATTTGAATAATATAATTACCTTTGTCAAATGATTGCAAGGGAAAAATTTATAGGAGTTAATTCAATAACATTTAATAGAAGATTTAAAAACAATAATGATTGTTATGAATATA
>JBBQUP010000149.1:0-5125 GCA_038212305.1 Bacteroidales bacterium | reverse complement strand
GTCAGAGTGATCATTCGGGTATCGCTTGGAAATATTGGTAGTAATAGTTGTCCCATGACCGCTAAGGTAAGGATTATTACTTTACGGCAATTGTTCTGTTAAATATTGATTATCAGGCATAGGTCTTGGATGTCTGAACCTAAGAAAATACTGCTGCGCAAACATTAGAATTGATTATTACGTTTTCTGTAATGATTATCTATATCAAACTTATAGAAAAAAAACTTCCATCTCATAAAGGAAACTCAGCCGTTAATTACCGATTCGAGATACCTTTAAATACAAGAAAAAAATGGGAATGTGAAGTAAGCAATGGCACAAAACTTTACTGCTGTTGAATTCCCAACAAAACTTTACTTGAAAAACATTTTTATAATTTGAGTTTTACAAAAAACGAGCGTTTATGAAAAGGAGTAAGTTTATTTGGACAATGCTTGCATTTTACCCTTTGACTCTCGTTGCAAAAATGATACCCACAGTTATGACAAGGACAGGCAATGGATTTAAAGTAAAATCTGGTGATGCTAGATTTGGTATTCATTTTAAAATGAAAGGTGTTACTCTAAATACGCTTGACATTAAAATATCAGGTAAAGACACTGAAAATGGTTTAGCAGTTTTTGAGCAAACAGGTTTAACTCCTAAAGGCGGACCACCGTTGCACATTCATCCGAATCAAGATGAATGGTTCTATATAATTGATGGAGAATATTTGTTTCAGGTTGGTGAGGATAAATATCATATGAAATCTGGCGACACGATTTTTCTTCCACGAAAAGTACAGCATGCTTTTATTCAACTTACCGAAATAGGCAAAATGATTGTTTCATATTTGCCCGCAGGTAGAATGGAAGAGTTTTTTGCTGTCACTGACAAGTGGATCTCTCCACCATCGAAAGAAGAAATTTTAAAAGTATTTGCTGAACATGACATGCAAGTTGTAGGACCAACCTTAAAAACAGAATAATAATTTCGTAAATAGAACGCACGAACACATAACAAACCTTTATAAATATTAGGAAAAGAGTTGTATTTACTCAAATACTATTCTTGCTTATTTTTGGAGCGATCAATAATTAAAGCAACTAAAGCATCTCCAGTCACATTTATTACTGTTCGCATCATATCTAAAATACGGTCAACAGGTAAAATAATGGCAATCCAAGCTGGATTTAATCCAACCGATGATAAAACCACCATTAAGGTAACTATTCCTGCGCTTGGAATGGCTGCAGCTCCTATACTTGCCAACGTAGCAGTTAATAAAATAACAAGTTGTTGAGATATTTCTAACTCAATACCATTAAACTGTGCTAAGAATACAACGGCAACGGCTTGATAAAGACTTGTTCCATCCATATTGATTGTAGCGCCTATTGGCAAAACAAAACTAGCTACATTTTTATCAACCTTAAGATTTTGCTCCACACACTCGATGGTAACAGGTAACGTTGCGGCACTCGAACTTGTTGAAAAAGCAAGCAATTGGGCAGGACTAATGCCTCTAATAAAATCGCGATAGCTTATTCCCTTTATGAAGAAATTAACAAACAAGGGATAAACAACAAATCCAACAAGCGCAAGCCCTAACACAACAGTGAGTGTATAACCTCCTAAGCCTTTAAAGATTTCAATTATTTGAAATGGATTATTACCTGCTTGTTCATTAATAACACCCGCCATTAAAGCAAACACAAAGAAAGGTGCTATTTTCATCACCATCTCAACCATTTTTATGAACACATCAGCTAACCCATTAACAAGCAATATTATATGTGCACTTTTCTCGGACGGAATATATAAAATGGCAATCCCAAATAATATAGCAAAAAAGATAATTTGCAGCATTCGGGAATTATCACTCAAGGCACCAAAAACATTAGATGGTACCATTTCTTCAATAAAGTCAAGCGGTTTATCGTTAGTTAATTTTGTTGGCTCAATATCAATAGAAATTGATGTTTTTAGATCTCCTTGCTCCTTTTTTGATAAATCCAATTCATTTCCATTGGATTTATCTTGAAGCCATGTTTTATAATTTGTATAGTTCGTCTCTCTTAATTGCTGATTAACATATGAACCCGGTTTAATTAAATTTACTAAACTCAACCCAATGGATACAGCTATGATTGTAGTTATTAAATAGATGGTCATGGTTTTCAAGCCTAATCGTCCTAACTGAGCCGGACTACCCAATCCAGCTATTCCACTAACAATTGAGAATAGCACAAGCGGAATTGCAATTAGTTTTAACAAACTAATAAAGATTCGCCCCCAAGGAGCTATCCACAGTTTAGTAAACTCACTCCACCCTAAAAACCCCGATAACAAAGCAAAAAGTACCCCTAAGAGTAGTCCAATAATTATTTGCCAATGCAGGGGAATTTTTCTCATTAAAACAGATTAACGATACATTTTATTTAAACAGATAGCATCAGCCAAAACCATAGCAGCCATTGCTTCAACAATGGGAACCGCTCGAGGTAAAACACATGGATCGTGACGACCTTTTACTGTGGTTTGGACTTCGTCACCATCACTTGTTACTGTATTTTGACTTTTTGATAACGTAGCAATGGGTTTAAATGCCACATTAAAATAAATATCCTCACCATTAGATATTCCACCTTGTACACCACCTGAATTATTTGTTTTGGTGCGTACTTTACCATCTTCCATTAAAAATTCATCGTTATGCTCACTTCCTAGCCTACTTGCAGCACTAAATCCCGAACCATATTCGAATCCTTTTACAGCATTTATACCCAACATAGCATAAGCTAATTGAGCATGGAGTTTATTAAATACAGGTTCCCCAAGCCCTGCAGGAACATTTTTTATAACGCAAGAGATGATTCCCCCAACCGAATCTTTTTGTTGACGAACCTGATCGATATAATCAATCATTTTTTCAGCAATTGCAGGATCGGGACAGCGAACAATATTACTTTCAATTAACGATAAATCAAGCTCCTTATAACTTTTGTCCAATTGAATTGCACCAACCGAAGAAGTATAAGCAGCAATTTCAATATGATGCGTTTTAAGCACTAATTTTGCAATGGCACCAGCAAAAACACGGGCAATGGTTTCACGAGCCGATGAACGTCCCCCACCTCTATGGTCACGAATACCATATTTAACTTGATAGGTATAATCGGCATGAGAGGGACGATAAACATTCTTAATATTGTCATAATCAGATGAGTGTTGATCGGCATTCCAAACTAAAAAACCTATTGGAGTTCCTGTGGCTTTACCATCAAATACACCTGAAAGTATTTCAACCTTGTCCTTCTCATCTCGTGGAGTAGTAATGGATGATTGTCCAGGACGACGTCGATCCATTTCGGACTGAATAAACTCCATATCGATTATAGTCCCGGGCATTACACCTTCTATTACACCTCCAACAGCCTTCCCGTGAGACTCACCGTAGGATGTAAGTCTGAATAATGTTCCAAATGAATTACTACTCATTAATTAATTTTTTACTTGAAAAATGCAATAAAACTACTTGTGCTGTAAAAATAGATGAATAATATTAGATGACAAAAATCCTATCTTTTAAAATACAATAAAGGGCGATCTTTCGACCGCCCTTTATTGTATTTATGATTTAGATGAATTAACAACCACAGCTGCATCCACAACCACCACCTTGACTTTCGTCATCACCGCAACCGCCTGATTCGCATCCACCGGAACCGCATCCACCTGCACCGCAGGCTTGAGACAATTCATCTTCGGTAGCTTCACGAACATCGATAACTTTACCGCTAAAATACAGGCTATCACCAGCTAATGGATGGTTGAAATCCATTTTAACAAATTCATCACTTACTTCCAATACAAGACCATCTAAACGACTACCTTGAGCATCTTGCATTGGTACAGAGTTACCTTCTACCAATAGATTTTCATCAATCTTGCCATTAATTTCAAAAATATTTTTTGGAATTTCAACAATCGCATCAGGATTAACTTCGCCATATGCCTCATCAGCAGATAAACCAAAGCTATAGTCCTGACCAGCAGTTAATCCGTCGATTTTTTGCTCGAACATTTCCAACATTTTACCTGCTCCAAATACAAATTTAAGTGGATTTTCACCTGGCGTTTCTTCAACAATCTCACCCGTTTCACCATCCAATCTTAACACATATGTCAGGGTAACATGCTTATTTCTTTCAATTTTCATAATCTAAATTTTAAAATATGACACAAAGAAAGTTAGAAAAATAATTAAATCAAAAAAAATAGATTTAAAAAAAGATAATTTAATCCGAATTGATTTATTTATTCATCTACTTAAATCGTATTCTTAATTTTTAATAATACGCTTCCCCATTGATAATACTGTTTTACCAGCAAGATCATTAATGATAATACCTGCCATCATATACCAAGCACTTAAAGCACATCCAATTAATACGATTGCTGCTGGGATTTTAGCCCCCGGAAAACCAAAATGAACCAAGTCTAATAAAATAAATCCAGCCAATAAAGTACCAAAAGTCACTACCATGGCGGTATGAACGCGAAACGATGCAATAAACATGATGGCTGTATACAAGGTCCATCCAACTAAATAAAATCCAACATCCTCTCCTGTAGATGGATATACCTCAAAATGATTCAGAATAAAAATGATTCCTAATCCAATCCAAAATGCACCATATGATACAAAAGCACTGTATCCAAAATTATTTCCAAGTTTTTGTTCCTGAAAGCCAGCGATTAATTGAGCCAAACCTCCAAAAATGAATCCTAAAGCCACAACTGGGACGAAGTCGGCGTGGCTCGCGGGAACTTCGGGGCTTCCGGTTTCGGCGGGCTCGCCGGCACCGGGGGTTTCGGAGCCGGGCTTGCGACGCGGACCGGCGTCGCTTCGACTTGGGTCGGAGCGGGATCGGCCGCGGGTATGGGTGGAGCGATCACGGGAGGGGCTCCCACGACTGGAGTTTGCGGCGGATGCGCCGTCGGCAACTGAACCGTTTCGACGGCTCGGGCCATCTCGGCCGTCGAGCCGTAGCGGCGGAGCGGGTTTTTATCGAGCGCCTTGGCCAGGATCACGCGGAAGGGCATCGGCACCTTCGTGAGGTCCGGCGTGGCGGTGAGGTGC
>JBBQUP010000148.1:0-5172 GCA_038212305.1 Bacteroidales bacterium | reverse complement strand
TCAAACAAATATGCGGCAAGCTCAAATATGATTCAATACCCATGCCCCGGAAAAAATCCGTGTGGCACACTGGCGAAAATTTTAAAAACCCCAAATCAGATTATCAATACGTTACAGATGGATAGCTGCAATGTGGGTTAAGTACTTCTGGTTTAAAATCATTGCCCAATGGAGATTTAATTGGATTGTTAATTATCAACTCTATCACTTTTAATTTCTCAAGAAAATGCGATACTGATTCACTTTTTTCAGCATCAAAATCTAAAAAGTTGGCTACATTTTTATTAAAGGTTAATGCAGTTACTCCTTTATTTTCATCTAATTTATCGTAAAATTCTTTGAGTTTATTGGATTGAGCACTTAAGGGTAATGCAATGACTAACAATGCAATTAAGGTTTGAGTGCGAAATAAATCCATTCGAAATGTTAATTAAGTAAAAACTTTTGATAGTACGACTTATTCTTTAAAAGGTTGGTTGCTATAAATATTCTTATATTGAAATGACATTAAAAACGTTTATTTCGGCAATAAAACCATAGTAACTTAATTCCTAAAAAAATGTGAATAATCGAAGATTGAATTAATCCAAAGTGATGCTTCATTATTCCAAATCGTTCTTTTAATCCTGGTAAAATATTTTGATGGGTGATTCCTCCTTCTAAAAATTTAGCCAACACAATGTGGGTGTTTACAATTGTTGTTGAAGATTTTAATATTCTCAAACACCACTCATAGTCAGCCGAATAGCTTAGATTTATGTTATATGGCTCTGACAGTGTTTTTCTCGCTATAAATGCCTGATGGCTCACAAGCATACCATATTTAAAATTTTTGTATGTTAAATTTTTAGGTGGTTCATGTCTACGAAGCCCAATTTCAGCTCCTTGGTTATTAACAATTAGTGTTTTGCCATAATACACATCCGCACTAGGCATTGTTTTCATCGCTGTTTCAAGTGTTTGATTATCAAAAATCTCGTCGCCCGAATTAATAAACCATACATACTCGCCTTTTGCTATTGCTAACGCTTTGTTCATGGCATGGTATAGGCCATGGTCAGGTTCACTAATGAAATAATTAATTGTTGAGCTATGGTTTTTTATTAGCGATAAAGTTCCATCCGTTGATGCTCCATCAATAATTATATATTCAATAGCTTTGTAAGTTTGATTTTTAATGCTTAAAATGGTGCGCTCCAACGTTTTCTCACCATTGTATACAACAGTAATAATTGAAACAAGCGGTTCAGTGATCATTGTGCTTTTAACGCTTTTTCATAAACAGCTACATACTGCGCGGCCACTTTTTCCCCTGAATATTGCTCCATAACGCGTCTGCGAGCCTCTAAGCCCATTTCACCTGATTCAGAAATAAACAGTGTTTCATATATTCCTGATGACAGGCTCATCGAGTTTTTCACTTCACTTAAATAGCCCGATATACCATGTTCAATCATCTCGGGAACGCCACCAATTCGAAATCCAATCACAGGCACTGCGCAAGCCATGGCTTCCATAACAGTATTGGGTAAATTATCTTGTAACGAGGGTAATATATAGGCATCTGACGCATTGTATAGCTCAACCAACGTTTGCTGATTGTTGATGTATTGAAAATAGGTTGTTTTAAAAGGGAAAAGTAGGGTGTCTGATTTATGTGCTTTACCAAAAACAACTAATTCAAGCTTATCATGCAGAATAGGAAAATTCTCGTGTAAGATGTTTAAAGCTTCAATTAAATAACGAATGCCTTTACGTGGATCATGTATATTGGCCGCTCCAAATAGTAGAATTTTTTTATCTTGAGGTAAACCTAATTTATTACGACACTCTTCTTTTCCATATGGTTTAAATACAGTGCTATCAATAGGATTAGGTATAACAAAGCAAGGGTTTTGATGAAGTAAAGCACTTTCGACAGCCAACGATCGTAACCACTTACTACAGGTTACTAAATGTAAATTCGCATGTTTATAGATTTGCTTTTTTACAATAAACTGTTGTGCCGAAATATCGTTGATAAGCGGTTTTTTTAAATATGGGCAATATCCGCAAGCTTCAATAAACTCGTGACAGGCACCATTGTAATGACAGCCACCCGTAAAAGCCCACATATCATGAAAGGTCCAAACAACGGGTTTACCTAATTTAATTAGTTGATCAATATTCTTTAATGATAAAAAACCTTGGTTAATCCAATGAAGATGTATCACATCAGCTTCTTGAATCATAGGGTGTTTCGAAAGATCCATCCCTGTATTTGCCGGAGAAAATGAAAAACGCTCTACTGCACTTTTCTCGAATTTAAAGAAATAGAGTCTTTCCCATAAAAATCGAGCTATTGCTTTTTGTTTGGCCCACCAGCTTTTATTAATAACCTCAATAAGCATTCCTTGTGTTCCATCTGAGACAAGCATGTGAACATCAATTCCATACTGATGAAGAGAATTGGCTAGTCTGGTTGCCGCTACAGATGCACCTCCTGAGGAATCACTTTTATTTATGAGAACTACTTTCACTATTCGTTTTGTATATTCGTTACTTCAACTCAAAAATATGAGTTTTATTGGGTTTAGCAAACAATTAAAAGTTTCAAAGAGATAATTATTTTAATGAATTTCTTTTTCAGTAGGTTTTTTGCATAGTTAATGGGCTGGTAATAAGCAGTAAAAATAGTTTTAATGATTGAATTTTTATCAACAAAAAATTTTGTATCACAAATGCAATAAAATGTAAAATGCTATTCTTTTATTTTATTTTTATGGCTTGGAATAGAATAAATTGTAATTTCGTTGATTAGATATTAATTGATATAAAATGGATTTCATCAACATAAAAAATTGCCTTAGACTGTTTACTAAATTGTACTTTTTCATCATTTTAGGATTGATTTTAATAACTCAATTTGCATGTTCAAATTCCGAGATTTGTTTATCGAACCAACATGCTGTTCAAGTTGGAATAGTAAAAAAATTAGCCACATCCGATAAAGATACTCTAATAGATTCGATATCTGTTTATGGTGTTAATTTGCAAAATGATTCGATCTACAAAAACGAAAAATTATCTAAATTATTTTTACCTCTGTCGTTTACTCATGATACTACTTCATTTGTTTTCACAAAAGGAACAATAAAGGACACGATTTTGTTTGTTCACTCCAAGGAGCTTGATTTTATTTCAGGTGAGTGTGGATATGTTTTTAAGTTTTCTTTAGATACAATAATTTGCAGTAAACATTATGTTGATTCGGTTGCAATTGCCTATCCGAATATAAATTACAATGAAGTTATTCGCAATGTTAAAATATATATCGATTAGTTTTTTTATTTGTTGGACATTGAGTTCAAAAGGGCAGGAGTTAGCTGTTCCTGCACCTAAATTATTGCGCTCGGTGGCTGTTGGAGTCGACGTAGCTCCTTTCTTATTGAAAGCACTTGACTCCGATAGAACTGGATTTGGGGTTAATTCGAGAATAGGCATTAATAATTTATGGTTTTTAATTGGTGAAGCGGGTTTTGAAAATACCTCCTTTAATAGAAAGAATTTAGGTTACGATGGAGAATCTATTTTAGGCCAGTTTAATTATAAATCCAATGGCACTTATTTGCGAGTTGGGATAGAAAAAAACATTTTCAAAGTGGATGAGCCAGGTAACTTCGATAATGTGTTAATTGGTTTTCGATATGGCTTAGCTTTTCAGGAACACCAAAGTAGTTCGTTTACTATTGGGAATGGTTATTGGGATAATTACACGGGTTCTATTGGTGCTGATTCATATGTCTCGCATTGGGGTGAGCTCATTTTTGGAATTCGGTCGGAGGTTCTGACAAACTTGTTTTTGGGCTGGTCTGTGCGATTGAAGATTTTGATTGATTCTGGAAATAGTAAGTTATTGGATCCGTATTCCATTCCAGGATTTGGATTAAAAAACGGAAGCGTTGGAGCTGGGTTTACCTATACAATAGAGTATCAACTGCCCTTTAAATCGAAGTAAATGTTATACTTATGAATGAAGTTGCCATTTTTTGTGCCTCCAGTACACAGGTCGATGATGTATTCTTAAATGATGCCAAAGAACTGGCTAAATGTCTTGTCGAAGCAAATTATGGTATTCGATATGGAGGAGGAGCAGTTGGATTGATGGGCGTGCTAGCCAATACAGCTCTTTCGTTAAATGGATCAGTAATCGGCGTTATTCCTCGGTTTATGGTTGAGGTGGAGTGGCAGCATCCTGAAGTTGAAACCATGCATATTGTTGAAACCATGCATCAGCGTAAAGCAGCATTGTTGGATAATTGCAAAGCCGTTATAGCCTTGCCAGGAGGAACAGGTACGCTCGATGAATTGATTGATGTTATGTCTCTAAAAAAACTGGGACTTTTTATGCAACCTATCATTATAGTTAATGTCAATGGATTTTATGATTTGCTAATTTCGTTTTTTGATAAAATGGTTGAAGAAAAAATGATTCGACTCGAGCATTTGCAACTCTATCAGGTTGTAAATTCATCAAGCGAAGTTGTCGAAGCGATAAATAATTCTCCCATTTGGCATGTTAATGCTATTACTTTGGCCGCGGTATAATTCAATTCTAAAAACTTAGAACACTAATTTTATTTATTAATCTTCGTATGTTAGTATGAATATAGCGTTTAGTAGTTTCTTTTAAGCCTAAAATCATAGTCGATGAAAAATATATGACTGTGTTTCGCTTTTTTATTCATGCAGCTATTGACAACGACCGGTGTATTAATTTTGACCGACAACGGAACGAGATTAAAACATATGAACCATCCCCTGCTAATCTTAAACGTATAATAGGAGAAACCGTTGAGTATAAATGGAAGTTTAAGCTTCCTACTGGATTTTAATCCTCTGCCAGTTTTACTCATATCCATCAGTTAAAAGGGGTTGGCGGGGCTTATGAAGATATGCCTTTAATTACACTAACCACTCGTAAAAAACTTCTGACAAACTAGAGCTAAGATATGGTGAGTATGATACACAAATTACTTTAAAGCAAGTTGATTTAACCCACATTGCAGGCCTTACACCCCCGAAATGTTAAATTTAGACCAAAAAGAGCTTTTTTTTAATTATTTTGAAGGGTTATTTTTTACAACTACCTGATTATCAGCATGTGGTTTTTTGCGGTTTTGAAAAAGTGCC
>JBBQUP010000147.1:0-5252 GCA_038212305.1 Bacteroidales bacterium | reverse complement strand
AGTTTGGAACCGCCAACCCATATAAATAATCATCAGACCAATACGAGTTACGTGTATTATAGTTGATACCAGCAACTACATTCAACCTGAAATCATCAGATAATTTATAGTCCCCTGAAATCAATGTACTTGCGTCAATCTGACCGTTGTACGTATTGTATTCGTCATAATTACCAACTTCATCCGATTTGGATGGATAATTCCAAGTGTCTGGAGCAATCAATGCTACCGCATTAAAACGTCTCTGACGTCCATTGGTGAAATCACCACCCAGTCGGCCTGACAATTTGGTGTGGGCAAAAAGATCATAGCTCAATTCAACTTTTCCATAAATACGGTCATCCTGATAGGTGTTTCCGTTATTTGCAATTACGAAATATGGATTCTGAGCATACAAGGTATAGAAGTTGTCCACATTGTGGTATATACTGTTGTAATCCTTTAAGTCCGTTAAGCGAATGTCAACTGGCATCTGGACTAATTCCTGGAACAAGGTGGCACCGTCGCTACCCTGACCTGATGAAACGGCTTTAACATCTTTTCTAACATAGGAAAGATCAAAACTGGCACTGAATTTACCTACATTGTGATCACCCCTAAAGGCAAAAATATTACGTTTGTAAAGATCTGCATTGGTTGGTACTACTCCATCAGAGTATGTATTTCCGTATGACATGGTGAAAGAATTTCTTTCATCACCACCGCTTATACTAATGTTATTCTGATATTCCATGCCTCTTTCATAGAAATCACGCATGTTATTTTCGATATAAGAGAATGGTTTTGTCATCACATTGAATCCAGGATAAAATGCGGGAATTGAACCTGGTCCGTAATCTGCGGTAGAATAAGCTCCCCATACATTCTCACGACCGTCAAATTTAGGACCCCACGATCCATTCTCTGCTGGATCCCAAAAAGGCCATCCTTGTCCGAAATTTTTCTGAGTCTGAGGGGTACGCAAGATTTCAGAAGCAGTCGCAGAACCACTATAGGTCACTGTGATTTCACCATTTTTTGCACCTCGTTTGGTTGTGATCATGATCACTCCATTGGCAGCTCTTGAACCGTACAATGCTGTTGCAGAAGCACCTTTCAAAATAGTTACTGATTCAACATCATCCGGGTTAATATCATTGGCTCCGTTTCCAAAGTCAACTGAGTTATTTGTTTCATTTTTTCCGGAAAATTCGTTTGACATTGGAACTCCATTAATAACATAGAGAGGTTGATTGCTACCCGTAAAAGATGAAATACCACGAATATATACCTTTTGCGATGTACCTGTACCTCCACCCGAAGATATAGTCAAACCAGCTACCTTACCTTGCAATCCTGTCATCAGAGAGGAGGCTTTGGCCGAATTGATTTCATCGCTATTGACCGTACTTGCCGAATAACCAAGTGATTTTTCGCTACGTTTAATACCTAAAGCAGTCACAACAACTTCATCCATTCCAATGTTCTCTGATTCCATTGAAATATTAAAATTAGTTTTCCCCTGCGAAGCGATTTCAATAGTTTTCATTCCTACAAATGAAAAAATAATAGTTGCATTCTCAGGAGCTTGTAAATTATAAGTTCCATTAATTGTGGTAATAGTACCTATTGTAGTCCCTTTTACAACAACCGACACACCCGGAATAGGCTGTCCATCATCCTTACCAGTAACCGTACCAGTAATGGTTTTTGTTTGAGCAAAAACCGCTTCTATCCCAACAAATAATATAAGGGATACGATTAGAGCTAATTTGCGCATAATAATTTTGGTTTAAGTTAATAATTGTATGAAAAAAAATAATTTGTTTCTAAAAAATCTTCATCTGATATTTTTTCACATCATTGGCAAATACTTTTAAATGGTTTAAGTTAATAATTATATATGGTGTTCATTTTTAAACTTATTACAAAAATGGCAAAAATTAAATGAATCACTAAACATTGATTACTAAAATCACATCCGCCATTTGTTATTATATCATCCTATTGGAATGAAATATTACTTAAATAACATCTTCTCTAATTTGCAATTAAAATCAAATATCCTAAAATTATAATATTTTTCATTAATAATTGTTAATTCCGAATAAATTTTAAACCAACTATAAAAAATCAAAAATACTAAAAAAAATCAATTCAACAACCCCCCCTGTCAAAACACAATCTAATTAAAACAATACCCATTAATTTTATCTACTACCCCTAATTAAACATGTATAATATCGAATTCATGTAAAAATTTCCTGGAAATACACAAAACAGTATTTTAATAATAAATCATACTTCTTTTAAACTAATTCATAAAAACCAGAAAAACTTCAACGAATTTAAATGGTCAATACTCAACACTTGATTAAAAAAAAAGGCCATCTCAACGAGACAGCCTTTAAATTGTATTGTAATTGTTTGCTTACATTAAAAAACTCAGCATAATACCTGCTGCAACAGCACTGCCAATAACACCTGCAACATTAGGCCCCATGGCATGCATCAATAAATGATTTGTTTTATCGTACTCTAATCCTACTACCTGAGAAACGCGAGCACTGTCAGGAACTGCTGAAACTCCTGAATTTCCTATGAGTGGATTAATCTTATTGCCTTCTTTTAAAAAGAGATTCATAAACTTAACAAACAAAACGCCTCCAGTTGTAGCTATAATAAACGAAAAAGCACCTAACGCAAATATCCCAACTGATTTGGGAGTTAAAAAAGTAGTTGCTTGTGTAGATGCTCCTACAGTTAATCCTAAAATAATGGTAACAATGTCAATCATTGGTCCTTTTGCAGTGTCGGCCAATCGCTTTGTGACTGTACTTTCTTTTAATAAATTACCAAAAAATAGCATGCCAAGTAATGGCAATCCGCTCGGCACTAAAAAACAGGTGAGTAGCAATCCTGCTAATGGGAACAATATCTTCTCAAGTTTTGATACTGACCGTGGTGGTTTCATCCTAATTAGTCGCTCATTCTTAGAGGTGAAAAGTCGCATAATAGGTGGCTGAATAACAGGCACTAATGCCATATAAGAATAGGCCGAAATAGCAATTGCTCCCATCAAGTCGGGTGCTAATTTTGAGGATAAAAATATTGCTGTTGGCCCATCGGCACCGCCAATTATACCTATTGCTCCAGCTTCGGCAGGTGAAAAACCTAAATACAAGGCAATCATATAAGCTCCAAAAATACCTAATTGAGCTGCCGCACCTATTAATATAAGCTTGGGATTGGAAATAAGTGCCGAAAAGTCAGTCATTGCCCCAATACCTAAGAATATAAGTGGTGGGTAAACACCTTGACTAACTCCAAAATACAAGTAATTTAATACACTCCCACTTTCGTATATTCCTATTTTTAGTCCAGGAGTGAATGCAATATTCCCAAGAATAATTCCAAATCCGATTGGAACAAGCAGCATGGGTTCATACTCTTTAGCAATAGCTAAATAAATAAATCCAAAACCAATCAAAATCATTATAACATGCCCTAAAGTCAAATTACTAAAGGCAGTGTATGACAAAAATTGGCCTAAGTGATCGATTACAAACTGAAAAAAACTCGCTGATTGCTCCATGACTACCCTCCAATTACCATTAGTACATCACCTTCCATAACAGCATCACCTTTGCCTTTTTCAATTGAAATAATAGTTCCCTCTTTATCTGCTTCAATATTATTTTCCATTTTCATGGCTTCAAGCACCAACAGTTTTTGTCCCATTTTAACAACATCGCCAACTTTTACATGCAATTCTAAAATTACACCAGGGAGTGGCGATTTAATTTTACCTGTTCCCTTTGGCGAATCTGGATTGGAAGTCTTAGCTAATGATGGATGAGCATCTGTTGATGGAACCGAAACGCTTCGAACCAGTTTAGGCGTTTTCGAAGTATGAATGGTTTGATCCATTTCAACTCTATAACTAGTCCCATTTACCTCAATGTTAGCAATGTTTTCCTCCACGTTTATTATTTCGGCATCATACTGATTACCATTAATTGTAAACTTATATTTTTTCATGAGTTTTATTTTTTACAGCTATTGTTAAGCTATAGTAATTACCTTTATTATTACTGACTTTAAATATCAACTCTATCAACGAGGATTTTGTCTTAAACCGTAAATCTTAGAACTCCAAGGAGAATAGGTTCGTGAGACTTTATTAATTGTTAAAACTGTATTCTCATAGTCATGTAACTCAGATCGATATAAATACAGTGCCATTGCAATTGCGGCATTTACCTCTCCAGTCATCTCTTCCTTGCCTTTTTTAGATTTAGATGATAATTCATGTCCATCCTTATTAACTTCGATGGTTCTAACTTTAGGTTTCCATTTAAACTCCAAAGCACGAGACATATTTTTAAAAAACACAAACAATAATGCAAGAGCACTAAAAACAACAAACATGGCAATTATTGCCATCCCAATCCCTGAGGGATCCATTTCTCCAAAAACATCAGATGCCCTTTTCTTTGGAGTAGTGTTGTTATTAGACTTCGGCGAAGATTTAGATAAATATCCCCATTCATTTCCAGCATCCTCCAATCGACCATATGTTTTATTTGGAATCGCATTCGACAACACTGATACACTGTCGATAAGCGTTTTTCCATTGGCATCGAAAAGTGCAATAAGCTTTGATTCTCTCAAATCAAAGTTTGAATGCAAAATCCCCCTCGTTTCATGATTATCTAACCAAAAAACTAAGTAACTTCGAGGAGGTATCTGAGTAATAGGCTGCCCCTTTGCTATTGAGTACTTTGTTGGATTTGATAAATCATCGGTTAAATACAAACCTCCCACATCAACCATATTATAAGCTGAGTTAAATATTTCAACCCAAGGGCTATGCATACCAAAATCATCTACATAATTAGAATCGTTTTGAACTAAAAACTCATTAATCCTAAGATCTATAGCACTTTGACTGGTTGCAAAATATGGAAAACAGAAGGAAACTAAGAAAACCGCAACTATAATTATTTTCTTTTTTACCATCATTTTTTTTGACTTATTATATTAATTCAATTTTGTAAAACCTAAAAAACAATCACTTATCATCATGACTTAAAAAATGATTGTTATTTCTCATTTTAGAATTAAATTCCGTTGACAAATTATATGAAAACGAAACTATTAATTCTTTTAGAGAGGGATGTTTGAGTGTTTTTTAGGAGGATTCACATCCTTTTTAGTAGCCAATGATTGTAATGCTCTGATAATTCTAAAACGAGTATTTCGAGGCTCTA
>JBBQUP010000146.1:0-5337 GCA_038212305.1 Bacteroidales bacterium | reverse complement strand
AAACGTTCAACTTGTCTGACCACCAGGTCCAAACCATTAAACTGGTCACCAATATAAACCTGCTGATTATTAAACAACCCGATGATGAATTTTTCGGCAGCCTCGGCCAAATGAAAGGAAACATTCAGTGAAAGTTGTTCTGCATGTATTTCAAACAAGGTCTTTTCTTTCATAAGCGTAGGTTTCCCGAAATTTAATGGTGAGTAACAGAACAGCTTAAATTGTTTATTGCCGGTTGTATAGCCTGATGAATGCAGGAATTCAGCAAACTCGGGATCGGCCTTACCAATCACTTTGTAAATCCATGCACTCAAATAATATTGGTAATCCATTGGAAGCATCCGTTGTTTCCCGGTACGATTAAGGATAATTTTAAATCTCATGTTGATACGATTAAAAATTCGAATTTTAGTCAAATGTCATTGTTCCAATTTCCGATTACCGATTTCGTGGAGTAACTTAATAGATGTTGACATTTGAAAACGAAAAAGTTAAATTAAATTTATTTATCCATAAAAACAATATGAACGAATGCATATTTTAACGCTTCGTGGTTAAACACCTAACAGGTTTTCGAAACCTGTCAGGTGTGGGTGTGAGTTGTCTCTGTGTCCTGTTTTGTTATAATTCCATCCATTTTTCAATTTTTCAATTTCGATTTTATTATCATGCATGTATTTAAAATTCGCCTGCTCATCGAACTATCCTATCACCTTATCGCGATGAAGTTTGGTGGGTTTTATGGAGACAAGCCAAAGGGTGTGTGCAGGAGAAATGAAGCGTTTCCGGCAAGCACTTGTATGATGAAAATCGATAACAAAATATCAAACTCAATAATATAGAAAAATAAAAACCGCAGTAAATCAGATATTTACTGCGGTTTCCCTATGTTACATTATCGTTTGTAATCGACTTTATTTTACTTCTTCGAAGTCAACATCGGTTACTTCATCGTTCTTTTTACCTTGATCAGCTGATGCATCTTGTGCGCCGGCACCTTCTTGACCTTGTGCTCCTGCGTTATACATCTCTTGAGATGCTGCTTGGAATACTTGGTTTAACTCAGCAGAAGCTGCATCAATACCTGCAAGATCTTTATTTTTATGTGCCTCTTTTAATTTGTTAAGCGCTTCTTCGATAGGACCTTTTTTATCAGCTGGTAGCTTATCGCCAAACTCGGTCAATTGTTTTTCGGTTTGGAAAATTAAACTATCTGCATGATTTAATTTATCGATCTCTTCTTTTGCTTTTTGATCTGAATCCGCATTAGCAGCGGCTTCTTCTTTCATGCGCTTGATGTCAGCATCCGATAAGCCCGATGAAGCTTCTATACGTATGCTCTGCTCTTTGCCTGTTGCTTTATCTTTAGCTTTTACGTGCAATATACCGTTGGCATCAATATCAAATGTTACCTCAACTTGAGGTACTCCGCGTGGTGCTGGTGGAAGACCATCTAAGTGGAAGCGTCCAATGGTTTTGTTATCGCGTGCCATTGGGCGTTCGCCTTGTAGTACGTGAATCTCAACCGATGGCTGACTGTCGGAGGCAGTGGTAAATGTTTCCGATTTTTTTGTTGGAATGGTTGTGTTCGACTCAATTAAGCGAGTTAAAACACCGCCCATGGTTTCGATACCTAACGAAAGTGGGGTAACATCTAATAACAATACATCTTTAACCTCACCTGTTAATACACCACCTTGGATCGCAGCGCCTACAGCAACCACTTCATCAGGATTTACTCCTTTTGATGGTTTTTTGCCAAAGAAATCTTCAACAATTTTTTGAATAGCTGGAATACGAGTTGATCCACCAACTAAGATCACTTCGTCGATGTCCGATGGACTCATGCCAGCATCTTTAAGTGCTAGTTTACAAGGCTCAAGCGTTCTGCGAATTAAGCTATCAGCCAATTGTTCGAACTGAGCGCGGGTTAACGTGCGTACCAAGTGTTTTGGAATGCCATCAACTGGCATAATATATGGTAAGTTAATTTCAGTTGTTGTTGAGCTAGACAATTCAATTTTAGCTTTTTCAGCAGCATCTTTTAAACGCTGAAGTGCCATTGGGTCTCTGCGTAAGTCAATGCCTTCATCTTTTTTAAACTCATCGGCTAACCAGTTGATAACTGAATCATCAAAATCGTCACCACCTAAGTGAGTATCACCATTGGTTGATTTAACTTCGAAAACACCGTCACCCAATTCAAGTACCGAGATATCGAAAGTACCGCCTCCTAAATCGAACACAGCAATCTTCATGTCTTTGTGCATCTTGTCTAAGCCATAAGCCAAGGCAGCAGCAGTAGGTTCGTTAATGATACGACGAACTTTAAGACCAGCAATTTCGCCAGCTTCTTTGGTTGCTTGACGCTGAGCATCGTTAAAATAAGCAGGTACTGTAATAACCGCTTCGGTAACTTCCTGTCCTAAATAATCTTCGGCAGTTTTCTTCATTTTTTGAAGAACCATTGCTGAGATTTCCTGAGCTGAGTAATTACGATCATCGATTTTTACACGAGGTGTATTGTTATCGCCTTTGATAACTGAATAGGATACACGTTTAACTTCATTAGGCACTTCATCGAACGAAGTTCCCATGAAACGTTTAATCGAATAAATTGTTTTTGTTGGATTGGTAATAGCCTGACGTTTAGCAGGATCACCTACTTTACGCTCGCCATTGTCGATGAATGCCACTATGGATGGAGTGGTACGCTTGCCTTCGCTGTTTGGTATTACAACAGGTTCGTTACCTTCCATAACTGAAACGCACGAATTGGTTGTACCTAAGTCGATTCCAATAATTTTCGCCATTTTGTATTATTTAATAATCAATTAATTTTCTGACTCACCAATAGTCAAAGGATGTGCCAAGGTCTTTTTTGACTGTTTAGATGAATTTTTGTCAATAAATTATCCGATTTTCAATTTGATTGTCAGTTAATTCTGTCATATCGACAGGAAAACGCCAGTGCTACGAGGTAAATGGTGTCAGATGATTAAACAGTATTTTATTGCATCCTCATAAATAAGTAATTGTTACCTTTGCGGAAATTATCTCTGCAAAAGTTTTGTTTTATGTCAGTAGCAAAAGATCGTATTCGTAAAGTCACCACGCATGTGTTGATGGAGATGAAACACACTGGAAATAAGATATCGATGTTAACGGCTTATGATTATTCGTTCGCTAAAATTATCGATCATGCAGGTATTGATGTTATTTTGGTAGGCGATTCTGCATCGAATGTGTTTGCTGGTTGGGAAACTACCTTGCCAATTACTTTAGATCAGATGATATACCATGGCGCATCGGTAGTTCGTGGTGTTGATAGAGCTTTAGTTGTGGTTGATATGCCTTTTGGAACCTATCAGGGTAATTCGAAAGAGGCACTTAGTTCGGCCATTCGCATTATGAAAGAGACGGCTGCTGATGCCGTAAAACTTGAAGGTGGTAGAGAGGTGCTCGAATCAGTCAACCGAATTCTTTCGGCCGGTATTCCTGTAATGGGTCATTTGGGATTAACCCCTCAATCGATCAATAAATTCGGAACATATTCAGTTCGTGCAAAAAACGAAGAGGAAGCTCAAAAACTGCTTGAAGATGCCCATTTGCTGCAAGAAGCAGGATGCTTTGGGTTGGTTTTAGAGAAGATTCCCGCCAAATTGGCTGAACGAGTGGCTAAAGAATTAACCATTCCTATTATTGGCATTGGTGCTGGAGGAGGCGTAGATGGTCAGGTGCTTGTGATAAACGATATGCTTGGTATTAACGTTGATTTTTCACCTCGATTTTTAAGACGCTATCACAATTTATTCGACGAGATTTCAGGCGCTGTGAATAATTACATTAAGGATGTTAAATCGAGTGATTTTCCCAGTGCCAAAGAGCAATACTAACCCATTTTTAGAAATATTTATTAATTATTTACCGAAACTGGCGTAGTTTAGTTTCAAAGAGGTATTGTTTGATACCTTTTATTTATACCAACCAATGAGCAAGTTAGAAGTACTTTACGAGGATAACCACATTATTGCCATCAATAAATCAAATTTTGATTTGGTGCAGGGCGATGTAACCGGCGATGAGCCACTTAGCGATGCCGTTAAAGCTTACATTAAAAAGAAATACGATAAACCAGGTGATGTTTACCTTGGAGTTGCCCATCGACTCGATCGTCCGGTGAGTGGAGTAGTGGTGTTTGCCCGTACCAGCAAGGCTTTGGTGCGTTTAAATGCCATGTTTCAAACTCATGAGGTTAAAAAGACTTATTGGGCAATTGTAAAAAATATTCCGCCAGCCGACGAAGGTCGTTTGGTACATTACATGTTAAAGGATTCGGATAAAAATAAATCGCACGCTCACGATAAAGCAAAAAAAGGTGCGAAAGAGGCCATTTTGACTTACAAGTTTATTAGCAGCACTTCAAATTTTCATTTGCTGGAGATAAATTTAGAGACGGGTCGCCACCATCAAATCAGAGCTCAGTTGGCTCGTATGGGCTGCCCTATTAAGGGCGATTTAAAATATGGCTTTGCACGTTCAAATGCCAACCCCGGCATTGGACTTCATGCCCGTAAAGTTGAGTTTATTCATCCCGTTAAAAACGAACCTATTGTTATTATTGCGCCACCTCCGGTAGTTACCGAACCATTATGGGCTGAATTTAAAAATATTTATTAGTGTCATTTATTTTGGCAAATCATCACCATTAAAAGCTAATGGCAAAAGGCTGGAAATCGATTCTATTACTAGGACGGACACTTTTCCAACCAAAATCACTTCAATTGGCTGGTTCTGCTTTTTTTCGATTTCGATTAATACTTGACGGCAAGCACCACATGGTGTTATGGGTTGGTTGGTTAGGTTGCTTTTTTCTCCAGCAACAATGGCAATCTTTTCGATAATGGCATTTGGATAGGTTGATTGTGCGTAAAAAACAGCAACCCGCTCGGCGCAAAGCCCCGAAGGATAAGCAGCATTTTCCTGATTGTTTCCAACTATAACTTCACCATTTTTTAATTGAACACTACAAGCTACTTCAAATAATGAATAGGGCGCATAGGCTTTGGGTTTGGCAGCTAATGCTTTTTGAACTAATGCTTGGTTCTCGAGTGTTAACTCTTCAATGTTACTGAATTGCTGATAGGTGAAATCTATTTTTTCTAATTTCATTGATTTTGAATTCGTTTTATTATACAATACTTCGGTAGATATTAATATAATTATCTGAATATCAGCAAAATAAGCAACAAATAATTTGGTTAAAGCCTTATAAATCAGTATCTTAAAAGATTATTCGACAATTTTTTAAGTATGACTCCTAAGGCTAGTAATTTC
>JBBQUP010000145.1:0-5350 GCA_038212305.1 Bacteroidales bacterium | reverse complement strand
TATTGAAAGTCTAAAAACTTATTCTTTAAGATAATGGCCAGTAAAAATTCGGAATTGTTTGCTTTTTACCGGCAACTGTTTTCCCCGTATTCCGTTAAAGCAAAGATATTAAGTACAAAAATTTAGTTTTATTTAGTTCAGTTTCATTCTAATAAAAATAAGGGTCATCTAAGCAGGAAACTTTTACGGGTCGAATTATGACAATGATATAAACGAGTGGAACCCCCAAGAAAATGTTATTTTAGAATTCATTTTTGACATTATTTTGTAACTATTGTTACGAAATCTTCTTATTTCAGACTGGCTCTGCTGGCCAGGTACGATGATACAACTAAGCAGAATGCTTACTTTATTTTTTACCAACTAAAACTGCAAAAAAAATGACGGAAGCTCAGATACTCACAAACAGTATTGGACAAAGGAAAGATAAAAGGTTGGAGTTCTGTATACGAGAGGTGGAAAGCTTATTTGTTAACGGAAGATTAAAGAATTTAAACTAGTATTTTAAGATCCATTGGCAACCTAATGAATATTAACTTCACATTTTAATGTAATATTTATGAAAGTTTTAGAAAGCGGATTATACACAGGAAAGATAGTTGACCGGTTGAATAAAAATGGTATTTATATTAATACTGTTCACTATTCTTTGGATGGTGATTTCACAGGCAGTCATTATCATTTGAATCCGCATATTTGTTTTCTCCTTCAAGGGGCTGATAAAGAAAAAAGGAGAAATCAGGTTTATCAGCGAAAAGGAGGAGATATTTTCTTTTATTATTCAGGAGAAGAGCATGAAACAGTTCAAGTAAACCGTTTCATGAAAAGTATGGTGATTGAGTTGGATATCTCTTTTCTAAAAAAATATGATTTGGCAGAATCGCAATTGGAGCTAGCTTTAGAAAAGAATAATCACCTTAAGTTTACAATGCTGAAGACGCTTAAAGAGTTTCAAAATCCTGACAACAGCAATGCAATATTATCAATCCAAATGCTTGTTCTAAATCTCTATTCGCTGTCGGTAAGTAAAAAAAAGGCTCCAGAATGGCTTTTAAAGGTTGAAGAATTATTGCAGGATAAATGGAATGAGACGATCACTTTAGACGATCTGGCCACGGTTGCAAATATTCATCCAGTTACTATTAGTAAATATTTTGCAAAATTTCATAAAGAAACTTTAAGCGAATACATACGGAAAATTAAAGTTGAACATAGCCTTTCGTTGATAAAAAATTCTAATCAGTCTTTAACCGAAGTTGCTCATTACTGCGGCTTTGCCGACCAAAGTCATTTTATACGTTGTTTTAAAAATGCAACTGGTTACCTGCCAAAAGACTTTCGAAAACTCTGATTTTACTCCACGCTAATTTCATTCTATTTTATAAGTAAGTGGAATGCTAATTTTGTTTTTTCATTCTAAAATTATTTCAAAATTATGCGTTCATATAAATTTAACTGGCTAAAACCAGTGACCCTTGCTTCAATCTTTTTAATCATAGCTTCGGGCCTGTTTGGACAATTGCAAGATACAAAGCAGCTCGGGAAGGATATTGAAAAGTATATGACTGCCTCAATCAAGCATGACTATTTTAGTGGCTCAATCTTAATTGCAAAAAATGGAAAAACAATTTTCAGCAACGGTTACGGCATGGCCAATTTTGAACACCAGGTACCCAATACTGTAAACACCGTTTTTAACATCGGGTCTATTGCCAAACAGTTTACTTCTATGGCTATTATGCAACTTGTAGAGGAGCGTAAACTGACGGTAAACGATTCAATTTGTATGTATCTCAACAACTGCCCTCCAGCCTGGAAATCGATTACAATTCGAAACTTGTTAACGCATACTTCAGGCATCATGAATTATTCACGATTGGCCGATTGGGACGAAAAACATAGTATTCAGCCCTATACTCCGGAGGAATTGATTGATTTAATTCGCCACCTGCCTCTTCAATTTACTCCTGGCGAAAAATTTAAGTACAGTAATACAAACTTTGATTTGCTCGGGCTAATTATAGAAAAAATATCGGGTATAACATACCATGATTTTTTGGAAAAGAATATTTTCAAACCGCTTGGAATGAAGAATACCGGACCTGTTAATCCACAAAAGCTGATTACTAACCGGGCATCCGGATATTACACAAAGCTAAACTCTTTTGTAAATGCACCTTACGAAAATAGTGCGCTTTCATTCGGTTCGGGTTCAATGCTGAGCACGCTTAGCGATTTGCTGCTTTGGGATCAGGCGCTTTACTCTACTAAATTGGTGTCACGAAAAACTCTTGATGAAATGTCCGCTCCATTCAAAGCTGATTATGGATACGGAACGGAAATATACAAGATGTTTGATAAAAATACAATTGGTCATGCAGGTAGCCAAAATGGATTCTCAACAATGTTACTTCGTTTTCCAGAAGAGAATATTACAGTGATTGTGTTGAGCAATAGCGATCAGGCATCCGGCGGAAGAGTTGCTAAAAACTTGTTTGGTATGGTGCTAAATAAGCCTTATAAAATACCAGAAACTTCAGCTTTTGAAATGCTTTCAATTGCTTATGAAAAAGGGGGTGTTGAACCCACTTTGCAACTTTGTAAAGAACTAAAAAAACGTACCGTTGAAAAATTTGATGAAGAAGATGTATTGAGTCGTTTTGGGTATGATTTGCTTGACTTAAAAAAAGTAAAAGATGCCATCAAAGTTTTTACTTATGTAATAGAAACCAAGCCAAAATCGTCTTATGCCCACGATTACTTAGGTGAAGCCTACCTATACGACAAAGACTATGATATGGCTATGATGTATTTCAAGAAAGCACTGGAGCTGGATGCTTCGAATGAATATGCTTTAAAGGGGATAAAGAAAGTTGAAGAGGCTTTAAAGGTTAAATAAAAAATAGTTTCAGAACTCCTGACCTGTCGCAAATTAAAACAGGAGGGTTACATTATTTCCGGGAATAATCCCTACGGGGTTTAATGCGAATAGCCTCGGGTGAAACCCGGGGAAATGAATACCATCATTCGACACCACCCCGAATGGGGTTGAATTTGATGGTATTCATATATTCAACCCTTCCAGGGTTGTACGGTAACAATTTTAAATTTATTACCATGGGTTTCACCCACGGCTATTCAAATTCAAGCCTTTCAGGCTTAGGCACTGCAACTTTAGTTTGCGAAAAAAACATTTATTTGAGGCGCAGGTCAGGAGTTCTGAGTTTGGTTCAAGCGTTCCTTCGCATATAACTACGTTTAGTTATTACTATTTTTTTAAAGAAGAAATGAGTTAAGGGCATCTCTAAAAACTCATTTGTTTGTTTGACCTCACTTTATATTCCTCTCCAAAGGAGAGAAAAAGGTAAGGGTTTAGAGATGCCATTAATATAGCTGACAGACCGATGGATGTTTGCAGTAATTAAAATAGATGATGATATCAAGCAATTAAAAGCTTAACGGGAGATTTCAAAAAAATACTATTAAAGAAAAGGGAATAACAGGTAGTCAATAAAATAGATCAATGAAACAGCACCTCATTTCTAAACGCCTTACCAACCGGGATTATTTTATTTTTAATGCCCACTTCGGTTTTATTGTAGGTTTCAATTTTATTAATCGAAACAATGTATGACCTGTGAATCCTGATAAATTTAGTTTTAGGCAGCAGGGATTCAATTTCTGTGGTGGTTATTTTTGATATGTATTCGCTGTTTGGGGTAACTACTTTCACATATTCTCTGCAGCTTTCAAAATATAGTATGTTGTCATAATGGAGAGTTAGGAGTCAGCACTGCTGCTTTTTACAAATGGCGACTTTTTTAAAATTGGGGACCAAACATTGAAAAGTAACGCCACTTTGTTTAGCTACTAAAGTTTCAAACTTTAAAAATTCATTTGGCCAATGGTTTGTAGAAAATAATTGTCGCATAATGATTATAGATTGGAAACTTTCACCCCCCCGGTTATTCATGATTTTTCCAACGATTTAATGGTCAAAATGCTTCGATTAAATCGAATATCGAACTACGATGTGACATTTGCTTAATTGCAAAACAATTCTTATTCTGCTAAAATATTTTTTCTTTTTCCAGGTTCCGATTCCAGTACAATTTCTTTTAAGTTATAAGAGAAACTACGTATAGGGATGTTCCTGTAATTGGTTAAGATGATAATGGTAAGATCATCTTCTTTGTAGTAGTGATAATTAGAAGTATAACCATTCATAGTTCCGCCATGGCGTATTAAGGTACCTGGTGTTTGTAGGAAAGGACTTCTTTGGTACTGTTGTATTCGAAAGCCATAACCATAGTATCCCCAATCTTTTGTACCACCATCAAACATTTTAGCCATACTGTTAGCATTTACTAAGATTCCATTGTGCAAGTCCTTGCCCCAATGATGTAAATCTATAGCAGTAGCATAGATGTCGCCAGAACCAAATGCATAAGAAACAACATTTTGCACACGACGAAACCTGGCATTAATCATTCTGTAACCAACAGCTCTGTTTGGTGATATATTGAGAAGTCTTTCTATGCCAGTATTGGTCATTCTAGCGGGCTGGAAAATATTTTCCTGTAAATAAGCCTGATATGTTTTACCGCTTACTTGCTCAATCACCATTCCAAGCAGGCAATAATTGATGTTTGAGTACTGATGTTTTTCTCCCGGATTAAAACTTTTTTTGGATTTATTAATGATGTCTAAAAGTTCGGATGGCAATATATCCATGATTTCAAAATCAGTTAAATCATCGAGGGAAGCTGCCAAACCAGATTGCTGTTTCAGCAAATGGTGTACGGTAAGATCTTTGGCCAACTCCGGCTTTAATTTGGGAATGTATTGCTGTAATGGAGCGTTTAAATCAATCAGCCCTTTTTCTACGAGTTGCATAATAGCAATGGCCACAAATGATTTGGTAAGCGACCCTATTAGAAATTGGGTATTTAATGAGTTGGGTACTTTATTTTCTACATCGAACAATCCATAAGCTGCATGATGAATGATTGAATCGCCTTTAGCAACCAATACTGTTCCTTGAAAGTGTGTTGTATCCTTAAAAGACTGGATATACTTTTCAATGACTTGATGTTTAGTTGATGGGGAGTCATTTATTCCCTCCAGTTGTTTACGAATCTTTTCTAACTCCATTGAAAACAGTACACTGGCAATTTTCCATTTATCATTCAACTTTATAAGCCCCCAACTTTCCTTTCCCCAATTCCCTTTTTTATTATTAACCCAAAAACTATAGTCGAATGTTACCGAACCAATAGTGCCATCTTCTACTATAACTGGGTTAGAAAAAAGTTCTGCTTTATTACCCTCTTTCATAATATTCCTAAAC
>JBBQUP010000144.1:0-5462 GCA_038212305.1 Bacteroidales bacterium | reverse complement strand
CAGCAGACCCTAAATATTAAAATATCTAGTGCGAGTTGAATCTTCTTACTTTTTGTCTTGATACAAAAAGTAACAAAAAATCAAGATGAAACGATGCTACTACCCTCATGGCCTTCTCCTGCTCGCCGTTTCATCATAGCCTACGCGCTTTCGCTGCGCGAGTGGGGTTTGTCTAAAACAGTATAATCCAAACATACTAATCATGCTGAACGCTGCGAAGCATAAAAACAAAAAAATTCCTTATCGGCGGAGTGCTGTTTGAGTGAAATTAATAATTAGGGTCTGCTGAAAAAGTATTATTTCATTCTATTACAATTAAATAACTTGATTTTTATAGATGCCAAATACAAGGGAAATGAGAAAATATTACATAACCCCTTGCTTATTAAATTTTAAATTCCCTGTCAGGCGATAAATATCAATAGAGAATTAATGCTGAGATAATTTGTTCCCCAGAGGGGATTAACCTAAATGCATGAATGTTAATGCTATACGGGCAAAATAATCTATCGCACATGATTCTCTATTGATATTAATTCCCTACGGGAAAATTAGAAAATAAAGCTGTTTGAGTTTTTCAGCAGACCTACTTAATAAACTGATTGTAACGCCTGAGTTCTAGAGGTATAATTTCGCTGGTTTTCATTGATATAAAACCTTCGATAGGCTCAATAAAATCAATATGCAACCGGTTCACTACATACAAAGGATGACATCGCACAAACCCATGAGGATTTAGAATAGTTTCGTACCGACGTAAAGGGGTATCAGTAAAAAAAGAACTTTTATTAAACATGAAAAAAGTGGTGCCGATTGTCTCCGAACGCGCATATAAAATTTCGCGTGGATTAACAACTATAGTACTTACATCTCCTTGAAGTACTAATTTCATCCGATTTGAATGAATATTTTCGATAAGTGTTTGAACAGCAACTTTATGATTAGTTTTTCTTCCCGATAGCTCTAATAAATTTTTATCAATCGACATTACTAACTCGCTAATATCAAATGGTTTAAAAATAAAATCTATGGAGGCAAACTTCAATGCTTCAACATGATACTCGTGATAAGCTGTAATAAAAATAATCTTAAAATCAGGTGACTCAATTCTATTTAAAATATCAAATGCAGTTCCATCAACTAATTTAATATCAGATATAATTAAGTTGGGTTGCTGAGTTGTGATAAGTTCATATCCCGCATCAACAGAACTAGCAGTTCCCACTAAATCTATTTCAGGAAAATGATCTTTAACAACAATCGAAATGATCTTTTGAACCATCGCATCATCTTCAATCACAACTAGTTTACATTTGTTTTCCATGGGATTTTGTATTATTTGATGGCTTCTTGATTAAAGGAAGTGAAATCTGAACAAGAGTTCCTTTCGAAAAAGGATTGATTTGTTTATCAATAATTTCAAGTTTTACAGGTTTTCCAATATCTTTTCGGATAATATCGAGTCGCTCATCGATAATTTTTAAGGCCATCGACTCGTGTTTAAAATCGCTGTTTTTATGCTGATTAGATTGATGAATACCAATTCCATTGTCATCCACTTCAACAACTAATTGCTCTCCAACTACTTTAAATCTGAGCGAAATTAATCCATCTCCACCCAAAGGCCTAAGACCATGTTCAATCGCATTTTCAAGAAAAGGTTGCATTAACATTGGAGGAATTAATATGCTATCTTGATTAATATCAGAGGAGATCTCTACATGATAAACAAAAGGTGTAATAAATCGAAGTTTCTGAAGTTCAATGTAATAGCTTAACGTGTCAATCTCTTCGCGAAGCGTAATGTACTCGAAATTGCTATTTTTAAGCACTTGACGCATTAACTTAGCAAAATCTGCCAAAAATTTCGACGATCGTTCCATGTCATTTTCTAAAATATACACCTGAATAGCGCTCAAGGCATTGAAAATAAAATGCGGATTCATTTGAGATCTTAGAAGTGTTTGCTTGTGCTTAAGTGTTCGAAACTGATTCTTCAATCTGTTTTGCCTAATAACAACAATAAACAAAAGTAACCCCATAATTATGACTGATAATATGCCAGTAATTGTCAATTTTTGTTGAGCAATTTCATTTTTCTGAGTTTCTGTTTTGCTATTTAATTCATCAATGCGTTTTTGCTTTTTTTCGGCTTCAAACAAAGCCTCCAATGTCGAAACATGATGAAGATTCTTTTCATTCACCAAACTGTCTTTATAGGCAAATCGCAGTTTATAGTATTCTAATGCTTTAGATGAATTTTTGCGGGCATCATAAACTTTAGACATAAGGCCTGAGCACTCTTCGGCCTGAAATTTAGAATCAATTCTTATGGCAAGTTGCAAACCTTCATTCAAAAAGCTCAATGCTTTTGTATAATCGCCAAGCATATAGTATGTTTTTCCTACTCGCGCTAAACTAACCGCAACATAAATTAAATCTCCTAATTCGCGATTAATTCTTAACGATTTTATTGCAAAATCGAGGGCAATAGTAGGCTTACCCATTGCCAAATAAGCATCGCTAATGCTGTTATAACAGATGGATTGCCCCAATCGAGAGCTGATGGAGATATTGTAATCCAATGATTGTAAAAAATAGACCAAAGCCGTATCTGCTTTTCCCATTTGCAAATAAGCTTCGCCAATATTGTTAGTATTAATGGCTATGCCTAACATATTTTTGCTGTTTTTCGACAAAGCCATTGATTTCTTAAAATACTCGATTGCTGAATGATACTTGCCAAACCCCAGATTAACGTTTCCAATGCCATTCAAAGCAACACTGATGTTAAAAGTATCCTTTGTCTGTTCGGCGAAATTCATTGCCTTTAAATGCATGTCAATGGCCAAAGCATTTTCGTCGATACGTCGATATACAACACCGGTTTGATTGTACAATTCAGCTAATAACACAGTATCGTTTATGTTATTCGACAACTCTAAAGCCAATTGATGATACTTAATGGCATCGGTATAATTAGATCGATTTCGGTATCGCTTACCAATAAGGACATAAATACGACAAAGCGATTTGTAAAATGTATGCTTGGTTGCTATCGCTTCAGCTTCTTTTAAATATTGATCAAAAACCTCCGAGTTCTTTTGATTTCTCCGGAACTCTTCTTCCGATTGAATAATTAAATTTTCAACTATAACACTATCAGTCCCATTTGCTGAAATAACGGCAATTGGTTCCTTTTTTTGGCATGATGAAAAAAAGATAACGAATACAAGGATAACACCAAGAATAAGTTGAGATGGAGATTCCGCGAAACAATATCTTTTAGTTATTGAATTTTTACTATTTACGGATATACTTTTAAATCCCATGATTCAAGTTCTGTACCAAAATATGATAATCAGGCAAAAGTAGGTACATAATAGTTTAATATCAATAGTAATACTAAAAAGTTATCAACCAGATTGCTAACGGAGACAAAAATAGCATGCGATCATTAAACATTGATTCCTTAAGTCTAAACAGTGTATCTTAATACTTACTTTAAAGTAAAAACCCCATCAAATTAAATCGAAATGGGGTTTTTATATTTTTAATCTAGTACCGTAACCCAACCATATTTATCGGGTTCATCGCCATATTGTATGGCTCGTATTTTACGATAAAGTTTTTCGCATATTACGCCTGGTTTACCATCTTTGCTAAACACATAGCTCTTACCAGTATCAATATCATCAATTTGCCTGATTGGGCTGATGACTGCGGCAGTTCCACAAGCACCTGCTTCTTCAAACGTTTCAAGCTCTTCTAAGAGAATTGGTCGTCGTTCAACTTTTAAACCTATGTCACCAGCCAATTGAATTAAGCTTTTGTTGGTAATAGAGGGTAAAATCGATTTTGAATCAGGTGTGATGTAAGTATTGTTCTTAATACCAAAAAAGTTAGCAGGTCCACACTCGTCGATGTACTTTTTTTCGCGACTATCGAGATACAAAACAGCCGAATACCCTTTTTCATGAGCCATGTCGCCAGCACGTAAACTGGCTGCATAGTTACCTCCAACTTTAATATTTCCTGTACCAAGTGGTGCGGCTCTATCAAACTGACGGGTAATCATCATATCGGTAGGAGTAAACCCCGTTTTAAAGTAAGGCCCTACTGGTGTTACAAATATTAAAAACAGAAACTCATCAGATGGCTTAACCCCCACTTTTGGTCCAGTGCCAATTAATAGTGGACGAATGTACAACGACGCTCCCGACTCGTAAGGAGGAACCCAACGACGATTTAAATTAACCGCTTTAATTACCGCTTCTTCAAACAATTTGGGAGGAACTTCGGCCATCATAATACCAGTAGCGGTATTGTACATGCGATTCGCATTTTCATTGATGCGGAAAATACGCACTTTACCATCTTTTCCCTTAAATGCTTTCAGCCCTTCGAAAGCTTCTTGCCCATAGTGCAAACCGGTTGCGGCCATGTGAATATTGATAAACTCGGACGAATTAGTTTCTAACTCCCCCCAAACACCGTTACGATTGTAACAACGCACGTTATAGTCAGTTTTTTGATAACTGAACGTTAAATTTCCCCAGTCGATAGAATCCGTCATGGCTGCTTAACTATTAATTCATTTACTTCAGCCCTAAAAATACGACTAATTACTTAAAAAGATAATGATAACACACACAAAATGCGACTTTTTGAAAATATTTAGGATTTTTTAGAATTGTTAATCATAAACTTGTTTTGCTCCAAAAAAAAAAATTTAATTAAATGATTACTTTAATCTAGACAATAAAATCAACTCTCCTTCAGACATATTGATATGTGGATTAGCTTCTAAAAAACGTTTGTTTAATTGATACAATTCTGAGTTCATTGTATCCTGGACAAATACATTATCTTCCTCGAAATCGTCACCGTCGAATGTAGTAAAATTCAATTCGCACACATTGAGCTCCCACTCCTCGCCACTCTCATTCATGTTTAACAGTGGCAACCCATGAGTTCGACAAATTAAAGGACGATTTATATATATGGTACAAGCATGATCCTTTAAATGAGCACATTTAACTAATTCACCGGAGGTTTCGAGAGATAGACCTGAATCGGTTAAGCCAGTAGCCTGAGCGATTGCATAAAACTCAACTGGAAACACACTAAAAGCAAAACAACAACTGTCGCACCCCTTATGACAAGTCATGTGATTATGATGTTCATCTACAAGCAATAACACTTGTTTATCTATACTATCTCTATAAATAAGATATTCACTAAAATCGAATTTGCTCATGATAAAAACATTACGCCACCTATTCTATAAATTTTTTCCAAAGAAAAAGCCTATCATTTAGTGATAGGCTTTTCCCGGATAAAAAAGTTCTAAATAATATTAAACTATTTTGACATTTACTGCGTTCAATCCTTTTTTACCTTCTTTTAATTCAAATTCAACGGCATCACCTTCTTGAATTTTGTCTACTAATCCAGAAACG
>JBBQUP010000143.1:0-5475 GCA_038212305.1 Bacteroidales bacterium | reverse complement strand
AACCATTTGTTCGTTGTGGGGATAATGTGCTAATCTCACATAGTTACAACCCATATCTTTGGCCCATTGCAACAAGGTAATATCTTCTTCGGCTGTGGCAGCTCGTCTATTACTAAAAGCGGCTTCTTCGTGAATACATACCCCACGACAAAAAATCTGCTTTCCATTCAACAACAACTTAGTACCATCCGTTTCAATTGTACGAAAGCCTACCTTGTCGGCGATAACCTCATCAGCCGTTGTAATGTTAACTTGATAAAGCTTTGGATTTTCGGGACTCCAATAAACAGGTTTAGTTTTAACTTCGAAAGAGGCGTACCCTTGGGCATTGGGAACTAGCTGTTTTGTAATTTTCAATTCAGGGATTTCAACTTTTACACTTTTTCCATTTTGGTTGCCATCTAACTGAACCCATCCAGAAATTGTATTTCTGTCACCTTTCTTGAGCTGCACATAATAATCGCGAACAAAAGTTGAAGGCGTTTCTATTAAAGATACTTGGCGAGTAATTCCGCCATAGTTCCACCAGTCGGAGTTAATTGTTGGAACAGCATCTAATTTCCTTTTATTATCGACTTTAACTACAATAGAATTTTCACCTTCTTTGATTAAGCCAGTGACTTCAAAACTAAACGGAGTAAAACCACCGATGTGCTTACCTAACGTTTTTCCATTAAAAAACACGATGGCTTCATAGTTTATTGCTCCAAAATAGATAAAAACCCGTTTGTCATTTTTGGGTTGATATTGAAATCTCTTTCTGTACCAAACTGTTCCTTCATAATAATAAAGTTCTGGTCGTTGGGTATTCCAATCGCCAGGTACATACAAGGTTTTATCGGTTGAGAAATTCCACTCCTGTAAAACTGTTTTATCTACATTATCCTTATCGGTACTATAACCAGCACCATCGGCAAAAGGCTCTCGGCGATAGTCGTAATACCCATTTTCAAATGGATCTACAATAGTTTTCCATAATCCATCAAGCGAGACGGCGTTGCGACCTTCAATATTAATAATCTGAGGCGTTACTTGTGCCATACAAGTAATTAAGCCCGAGAACAAAAAAAACAATAAAATTTTACTTTTTAAACTATTCATTATATAAAAAATTAGCTAATTAAATTTAGATTTAAGTATGCCATAACGTTTAATTAAGTTGTAATCATACAATTTTAATTAAACAAAACAAAACGCCACATTCGAATCTTATAAATTTTGCTTGGAAAATTATTTAAAACCTACATTCAGTGGCTCACTAGTTTTTGTTAATTGATATATCAACTTAACCATTGAGTCACTTTTTGCAATAACTATTTCAACTTGTACTAAATGTCCTCTGTAATTTACCTCTTTTTAACTACTCCTATTTTCATCGACTGTGGTTTTATTTTCCTGTTACATATTCTCTCCAAATCGCAACATTTGGTTTTGGAGTTAATATTTACGAATCATAGCACCATCATGCATCTAATACTTATTCTCCAGAATCTCCAAATGGAAAAGCCTGTTACATTAAGATGACTATAACAAGGATTTGGAAAATCCCTATTATAATCAGCTTATCATTCTTGATCGGGTGTATTAGCATCAAATTCTGTAATGCAAACAGGGAATCTGGATAAATTACAGAATGTTAACGGTACGTTTTATTACTTTGCCTATTGAAACGGCAGAAGAAGTTGGCTGCATGCCTCCTACAAAAACGTCAACGGCTCCGCTTATTGGCACTTGTTTCCCATTTTCGTCCGTCATCAATAAATTCTCGGAACACAAAACAAAGGTAATAGCCTTAGTTTCTCCCGATTTTAAACTGATACGGCGAAACCCTTTTAAAACGTGAATTGGCATTTGATGTGAGCCATTATCATATCTCAAATAAAGCTGTGGTACCTCTTCCCCATCTCGACTTCCAACATTTGTAACATTTACCTGTATCGTTAGTTCCGAATTTAAACCAATCGTATCAGGTAGCGTTAAACTATCGTATTTAAAAGAAGTATAACTCAACCCGTAACCAAAGGAATAAAGTGGTTCACCTTTAAAATAACGATAAGTGCGATTTGCCATGCTATAATCTTCAAAATCGGGAAGGTCATTCACATTTTTATAGAAAGTAACAGGCAAACGCCCAGCTGGATTATAGTCGCCAAATAGCACATCAGCAATGGCCTCACCTCCTGCTTGCCCTGCATACCATGCTTGAACAATAGCCGGAATATTATTAGCTTCCCATTCGAATCCGATTGCACTGCCCGACATATTTACAAAAACAACGGGTTTTCCAGTGGCACTCAAAGCTTTCAATAATTCGGTTTGTACTTTTGGTAAAGCAATATTTGTGCGATCGCCTCCTTTAAAACCCTCAATTTCAACAGGCATATCTTCACCTTCCAATTTGGCTGAGATTCCTCCAACAAATATTATTGCATCGGCATCCTTTACTCGCGCTGCAATAGTCTGAGGAGAAGCTGTTTCGAAAGAACCCATGTCGAATTTCACTTCGGCATTATCGTTGTTTTGCCAATATTCAAGAGCTAAGTTATATGGTCTGCCTTTTTCTGCTTTAAATGTATAATATCCACCCTTAACATCAACTTGTAAACATTTTATACTATCAATGAACAAACGACAACCATCATCCCCGCTTAGTTCAAATGTAACATCACCGGTAGTTTCAGGTGTAAAAACAGTACTATAACGCACCGACATATTCCTTACAATTAAACTATCTGTAATCTGTTCCCCATCGCCCCATTTAAAATTAATTCGTTCTGCCGAATTAGTATATATCGGAGTGCCTTTAAATTCAGAGTTATTGAAATACTCAGCCTTAAACCCCTTAGTAGTCGCACTATTAAAACAATCGTTATTAAGCGTGCTTTTAAACACTTTATTATCAGTTATATTAGTACCCTTCTCATAAATAATTTCAACCTGAGAACCTAATTTTTTAGTAATCCCTTCTAATACTGACGAGACTTCTGTTGGATAACCATAATAATTAGCTAGCATAACAGATTCATCGGAGGCATTTGGGCCAACTATTGCTATCTTTTTCAATGTTTTACTTAGTGGTAAAGTATTGTTCTCATTTTTGAGTAACACCATTGATTGTCTGGCCATTTTAAGGGCATGAGCTTTATGTGCATCGCACTCTAAAACAGAGGTGTCGATCTTAGCAAAAGGTACATTCTCATCCGCATCAAACATCCCTAAACGAAGGCGTATTATAAACAAACGTTTCAAAGAAACATCTATTTGTTCTTCTGTAATTAAACCATCAGCTAACGCTTTATGCAAAGCTAAATAAGTAGGTTTACTTGAACATTCTACATCCGTACCATGTAATACTGCATCAGCGGCTGCACTCTCTTGAGTTGGGTGTGTTTTGTGAGTTCTCCAAAAATGACTAATCCCGCCACAATCAGAAGTTACATAACCAGTAAACCCCCACTGTTTGCGTAAAATATCCATCATTAGTTGGTCACTCCCGCAGCAAGGTTGTCCATCGAATCTGTTGTAGGCACACATAACCCCACTCACCTTTGCATCAACAATTAAATCACGAAACGCCGGTAAATAAGTATCCCAAAGATCATAATCAGAAACGCGAGCATCAAAAGTGGTTCTATTCCACTCAGGCCCACTATGAACGGCAAAATGTTTTGCACAGGCAGATGCTTTCAAGAATTTGGGATCGTTGCCTTCCAATCCGGTCACAAATGCTTTACCCAATGATCCGGTTAAAAAAGGATCTTCCCCGTATGTTTCTTGTCCACGTCCCCATCGTGGGTCGCGAAAAATATTAATATTTGGCGTCCAATAGGTTAAGCCTAAATAAATGCCGGTTTTGCCTTGACGTTTAGAATCGTTGTAAATGGCACGTCCCTCAACAGCACAATAATCGGCCATTAAATTTAGCGATTCGGTATCCCAGGTTGCAGCCATACCAATGGCTTGTGGATATGACGTCACATTGTAAGGACTTCGTGCCACGCCATGCAATGTCTCGTTCCACCAATTATAAGCAGGTATTCCTAAACGATCAATAGCAGGAGCGTTGTTGGTCATTTGCTCAATTTTTTCATCTATATTTAATAAGGCCACTAAACTATCCGCTCTTGTCTCAAATGACAATGATGGATCTAGAAATGCATATTGGTATGCTCTTTTCTGAGAGCAAGAAAAAATTAATACAGCTGAAAGAATTAATAATTTCCAGCTAACAATGTTTTTGATTTTTGATTTCATATCTAACAATTATTTATAATAAGGTTACTTCGTACTATTCAATCCTGATGACTCCAGAAACTGGCACATTAATTTTTACTATATATTAAAATTTGATCTTACTTTTACTCACCAATTCACCTGGGTACCAAAGATATTTCATGTTCACTAATATCTGGTGCTATTAACTTAACTTTTGCTTCTCTGGCAAAATCTTGGTCTTTTCCACCTATCTCAATATTTAATTCACCAATTCGAATTGATTGTGCGATACCCCATGTGGGTAATAAAGAAATAAATAACAGTAATAAACTTTTCATTTACTTAATAATAACTCAAAAAATTATTGCTTGGATATTCGACAGAACCTGTCTCTAATGAATTAAACTGGAGCTCAATAATGAAATACCCATTTCGGGTAATAACATAAATTTTCCTAATTAACGCAGTCGAAACTAAACTTCACCAACCTATTGGCTAGAATTAAAAGCAGAAAGCACATGTTAACAACATACTTTCGAAGCTGCAAATTACAAAATTAAATAATTCCAAATAGTTAAAGGCCAATTTAATTACTTGGAATTTCATGAATTTAGGTATAATGGACAAAATGAATGGTTTTTTTAGACGTTGTTCTCTAATGGACATTTTTAATGATATTTATTTTCAGTTGATTTGAGATTACAATGTTTTTTTTAGGAACTTTGAGAATCTGTATAAAAGGAAGTAGGCTCTGCTGGGGAGCAACCTATCAGGGATAATACAGAGGTTCGACAAAAATTTCACTCAATGGATTGTGTCTAGTAGCAATCCATTGATATTTAGAGAATCCTACGGTTTCAAAAACCCATCAATAAACTTCATCTTTCTTTTCAAGGACAACCCATTGTGGTTTCTCAACTTGTTCTTCAAATCTGCAAAATGTCCATCAATTGCGTTAGTTGTATTGGGTATTTTAAGCTCATAGCAATTATACCAAGCAAATAGCCAGGGTAGGTTGTTTTTCAAACTACGGCAAGCACTTCTTAGCCTTTTGTGTGTATAAAAGGACTTGTTTGTTAAAGGATTAACCGTCCTCTCATTCAAAAAAAACTCCCACTTTTCAAACCATAAAGATAACGCTCCGACAAACGACTCTTTGTCTGTTTGTTTCATTAAATCAACCACTTCCATTAGCTCTTGCGCCGCCTTAAGCTTTGGTCTTTAGTCAAATATATTCGAATGATAGCTGATTGGTGAAAT
>JBBQUP010000142.1:0-5644 GCA_038212305.1 Bacteroidales bacterium | reverse complement strand
ACTGGCTGACCGACTAAATTCTTTGATGTATCTTTGCTCATGGTTGAGATTTTTTGTTCTCCAAAACAAATTTACAACCTTGGGATGAGGCTTCGGTCTTGTCCCTAAAATTTATTTATTCTTTGTCGGTCAGTAGTGTATATTTTTATATGTTTAACAAAGAGAGGCGATAAAAATTAGATAATCCAAAAAAATATTTCATTCGCGATAAAAAACGGACAATTATCAATCAAATGCGGACATATTTTCACCATTTCATAAGTCATCAAACATTTATAAATAGTTAATATCTAAACATCAAACATTATAGGTCTAATATTTGTATTAATAAAATCAACTGTTTAACTTGTTCAATAACCTAATTCGATTTTTCTATCTATCTTAAACCTCTCCAACATAGCCTAATAAATATTAACTCAACTTTTACTTTAAACAACATTCATAACTTAATTAAACCTTTATGCGATTTACAAAATCAACTTTAATTCCATTACTGCTAGCTTGTGTTGCAGTATTTCTCACTCCAATTAACCTAAATGCTCAAACAAAAAAAATTGAATTCACTGAATTTAATTTAAACAATGGACTTCATGTTATACTTCATCAAGATAACTCTACTCCCATTGTTGCTGTGAGCGTTATGTACAACGTAGGTTCGAAAAACGAACAACCTAACCGTACCGGTTTCGCCCACTTTTTTGAACATTTAATGTTCGAAGGAACCGAAAACATAGGACGAGGTAAATACTCCGAATTTGTGGATAGAGCTGGTGGTACGCTTAATGCAAATACATCGGTAGATAGAACTTACTACTACGAAATTCTACCATCAAATCAACTCGAATTAGGCTTATGGCTCGAGTCGGAACGCATGTTTCACGCAAGAGTTGATAGCATTGGAATAGCGACTCAAAAACGTGTTGTTATCGAAGAGAAAAAGCAAAGCTACGACAATCGTCCCTATGGCAATTGGATGACTGAAACCATGAAACGAGCTTTTACCCAACATCCCTATCAATGGACTACCATTGGTAACCCCGAACACATTATGGCTGCCAAAGACGACGAATTCAGATATTTTCATGATGAGTTTTATATGCCAAACAATGCTGTATTAGTTGTGGCTGGAAATATTAATATAACAACAACTAAAACGTTAATAGAGAACTATTTTAGCGAAATACCTAAAGGATCAATTGAACTGTCTCGCCCATCCATTGTTGAGCCTCCATTAAAAGGCGAAATTCGTGATACAATTTACGACAATATTCAGCTTCCCCTTATCATACAAGCTTATCGAACACCAGCTATGGGAACAGCCGATTATTATGCTTTGGATATGCTAAGCACCTTATTGTCAAACGGTCAGAGCAGCCGATTGTATAAATCAATTGCCGATAAACAGCAAAAAGCCATTCAAATTGGTTCATTTCCATTGGCATTTCGCGATCCCGGTTTAACAGTTATGTATGCACTTCCAAATGTGGGTGTTAAAGTCGAAGATTTAGAAAAAGCAATGGACGAAGAAATTAAAAAGGTTCAAGATGAACTAATTAGTGAAACCGAGTTTAAGAAACTTCAAAATCAAACCGAAAATGATTTTATTGCTTCAACCGAACGAATTGATTCGAGAGCTTCTAATTTGGCAACTTATTATACCTACTTTGGTAATACCAACCTGATAAATACTGAGATATCATCCTATCAGGCTGTTACCCGCGAAGATTTAAAACGTGTGGCTCAAACTTATTTATCGCCAAAAAATAGAGTTGTGCTTTACTATCTTCCTAAATCACAAAAGAATTAATACGTTTATTTAAACCATTAGTTTAATAACTATATATTTTCTACTTGATTATTAACTCAATACATTGATTTTAAAACAATTAATCTATCTTGATTTTTATTAATCACACAGGATAATGACTAAAAGCGACTTAGATAAGTCCTGTAAATCAGTCTTGTTTCTTGATACTTGAATCTTAATACTAAATAATTAACACATGAAAAACCTCAAATATTTATTTATCCTTTTACTTTCGATAAGTCTTCCCTTATCAGCTCAAATTGATCGGAGTAAGGCTCCTCAACCCGGCCCAGCACCTACTATTAACATACCCGCGTATCAACAATTTACTTTAAAAAATGGATTGAAAGTTTTTGTGCTCGAAAACCATAAAATACCCATGGTTGCTTACAACCTAACCATTGATATCGATCCATTTACCGAAGGCGAAAACGCTGGATATGTTCAATTAACAGGCGACCTGTTACGTGCTGGCACAACCACACGAACTAAAGACAAACTCGATGAAGAAATTGATTTTATTGGTGCAACACTAAATACCTCATCGAGAGGAATATATGCACGTTCGTTAACAAAGCATAGCGATCAAATGCTTGCGCTTATGTCGGATGTACTTTTAAACCCTATTTTTCCACAACCCGAATTAGATAAGCTTAAAAAACAAGCCGTAACAAGCATCATTTCCGATAAAGATGAACCTCGTTCTATTGCTAATAATGTAGCAAAAGTACTACGGAATGGAGCAAATCACCCTTATGGAGAAATAACCAGCGAGCAAAGTGTTGAAAAAATAACCATTGAAGATTGTAAAAAATTCTACAATACTTACTTTCATCCCAACATCTCGTATTTAGTTATTGTTGGCGATATCAATTTAAAAGAGGCCAAAAAACAAGCTAAAAAATACTTCTCAACTTGGAAACCAGCCGAAGTTCCTACTCATAAAGTTGATTTTCCTGAACTACCCAATAAGCCAGTTGTGGCATTAGCCAATAAAGATGGAGCTAATCAATCGGTTATTCAAGTTACCTTCCCCATTTCACTTAAGCCAGGCGATGCCGATGCAATTAAGGCCAGTGTGATGAATCAAATATTAGGTGGCGGCTCGTTTAGCTCGCATTTAATTGCCAATTTAAGAGAAGATAAAGCCTATACATACGGTGCCTACTCGCGACTTAACATGGATGAACATGTTGGTTTTGTATCCGCTTCGGCGCAAGTTAGAGGCGAAATTACCGATAGTGCGCTCACCGAAGTTATTAATGAGCTAGTTCGTATGAAAACCGAACCAGTTACTCAAAGCGAATTGGATTTGTTCAAGAATATGATGACAGGCGATTTTGCTCGATCATTGGAAAATCCGCAAACCATAGCCCGATTTGCATTAAACATCGAAAAATATCATCTCCCTAAAGATTACTATCAAACCTATCTACAAAAATTAGCATCCGTTACTGTTACCGATATATCAGAGATGGCAAATAAATACTTAAAGCCCGAAAATGCTTACATCTTGGCTGTAGGGAATGCCACAATTATTAAACCTCTAATGGCACGTCTCTCGCCTTCGCATAAAGTAATTGAATACGATTATTACGGCAAAGAGGTAATTCCATCCAACAAACCAATGGACTTAACAGCTACCGATGTGATTAATAAATACTTAATGACAACAGGTGGTATCGACCAACTTAACACCTTAAAATCGCTAAATACCGAAATCGAATTAAGTGTTGGCCCCATGAAATTTCAGGTACATACTTTTATGGCAGAACCAGGTAAGCTTTGCATCGAAACCATAATGGGTGGTAATGTTGTTTCGAAACAAGTAGTTAATGGCAATAGTGCTAAAGTAACCAGTCCAATGGGCGAACAAATAATTACTGGCGAAGATTTGGAAACTATGAAATACGAAGCGCAAATTGTACCCGAACTTTCGTATTTGGCCGACAGCTATAAAACCGAACTCATAGGAAATGAAAAAGTAGATGGGGTAGATTCATACAAGCTTCAAATTACTTTTCCAAATGGCACTACTAAAACGGCTTTTTATGCCATCGAAACGGGATTAAAAACCAAAGAAGTAAGTCAAACATCTCAAGGAGTCATTACTACTTTATACAAAAGCTGGCAACCAATTAACCAGTTTCAATGTCCCAAATTGGTACTTCAAAGTGTAGGGCCACAAAATGTTGAACTCAATTATGTGAAAATTGTTGTGAATCCGGCTGTTGATGATACTAAATTTAAAATTGAATAATTAAAATATCGAACTATAAATGAATATTATAGCTAAGGAGGAGCAGAATTAAATTTTTCTGTTCTTCCTTAGTTTTTTAATGTAAAATAGTATTATCGTTTCTGCTAACAATCAAATTTTAATACCTCAAAAATAGACTTAAAGGTTAACTTTAATTCCATCCCTCCACTGTAAAGGATTAAAATTAATTACCCAATTTGAATTATCAGTTTTCCAATCTAACATAGTGTATTCCACTCCGCCCATTCCAATATTTAAACCTATGTTGGGTCTAATAAAATAAACTAACTCGGGATAAAAACTAGAGCTAAAAATATCTACCTCATCACTCTTATTATATTCATTCAAGTAGGAATTAGAACCAGAAAGCAAATTAATCGTTTGATCTGAAACCTTCTCGATTCATGCAATCATGCAACTATATTCCGTTTTAATTTTACCAAATCCGATTTTAAAGTTTCTGGTAAAATAGAGTTTACAAATAACTGGATAATAATAACCAACATAAACATTTGGTAAAAAACCATTTGCTTTTATATTCATCTCCTCAACTTGCAAAAAGTCATTTATATATAACTCCCACAATCGAGTTTCTTTACTCCAATAATAATCGAAACCAACACCTGCAACCCATTTATTCGTAAAAAAATATCCTATTGAAGTACTTAAGCCCAAGTGCTTTCCCTCAACACCATATATATTTGATGTAACTCCTGCCTCAGTAGTGGCTTTGATGTAACTCCCTTCACCCGAAATTATAATATTTCCTTTTTCAATCTGTGAATACAAACTAATTGATGTAAAGGCTATTACAATAAATAATACTTTCTAAAAGAATCTTATGCTTGTATAATATATTTTGAGTTGATTTTAGGAATACTAAATTTTATGGTTTTCGGCTTTGGGTCATACCTAAGTCAAACCTATCTGAATAGGCTGTCCTCAATTAACACCTCTAAATACAATGCAGCAAAGCATAAAAGCAAAAAAATTCCTTATACGACGGAGTGCTGTTTGAGTGAAATTATTAAGTAGGGTCTGCTGAAAAAGTATTATTTCATTCTATTATAATTAATTAACTTGATTTTTATAGATGCCAAATGCAAGGGAAAAGAGAAAATATTACATAACCCATTGACTTATTAAATTTTAAATTCCCCGTCAAGGGATAAATATCAATAGAAGATTAATGCTGAGATAATATGTTCCCCGTAGAGGATTAACCTAAATACATGAATGTTAATGCCCTACGGACAAAATAATCAATCGTACATGATTCTCTATTGATATTAATTCCCTACGGGAAAATTAGAAAATAAAGCTGCTTGAGTTTTTAAGCAGACCCTATGTATTAAAATATCTAGTGCGAGTTGAATCTTCTTACTTTTTGTCTTGATACAAAAAGTAACAAAAAAATCAAGATGAAACAATGCTAATACCCTCATGGCCTTCTCCTGCTCGCCGTTTCATCATAGCCTACGCGCTTTCGCTGCGCGAGTGGGGTTTGTCTAAAACAGTACAATCCAAACATACTAATCATGCTGAACGCTGCGAAGCATAAAAACAAAAAATTCCTT
>JBBQUP010000141.1:0-5799 GCA_038212305.1 Bacteroidales bacterium | reverse complement strand
AAGCTTTTGATCAACTGGTAGAAAAAACAAGAGAAATAATTAGACCAGGCAGGAGTAACCCAAGAAAGAAAAAACCAAAGAGACCTTACTCTATGAATTACAAACGATTATGAATTATCACTAACTAAACGACATTGAATTATATTTGCCAACAAACACAAGCTTTATGTACCGATGAAAAACACTATTTGTCTTTGTAATGAAGTATCGCTCAGCGAAATAAAATCGGTCATTCGTAAAAAAGTTTCAGTATCACTGTCCGATATTCAATTGGCCACGGCAGCCGGGAAACGGTGTGGACGATGTATGCCTCAACTTGAAGCTATTTTGGAAGATGAGTTAAAAAAACGTGAAGCCGTGCAGCTTAAGCTGTTTTAATTTGGGTCTATTATTTTAGGTCTTACCTATTCGCATGCTAAATATCAGCTGGTGTGTTGAAGTTTTTGAACAGATTGGGTTCATCGATTAAAAAACTTTCAAAATCAACTAATTTATGCTTTGATGAGTTGATTAATTGATTCATCGAAAAACAATGTTCTGCGATTTGAGATTCAATTTTAGTCAGCAATTGCTTGTGATACAAAGCAAACAGTGGCTCAATCCCCATATTATGTGATGGCACAACAATTTCAAAACTCTCATCGAGATGATTCAATAAAAACGCAACCGCGTTAGCTGAAATATAAGGCAAATCGCAAGCCAGTACCAACAACCATTGAGTTTCTAGACTTTTAAGAACGGAATAAATCCCTCCCATAGGGCCAATATTTGGAACGACATCGGCAACCACATCAACTCCAAATTGGGCATAATCACTCGAATTCGCACTAATTATCCGCTTTTCACAAAACGGTTTGAGCACCTTCAGTTGATGCAAAACTAGCGGTTGACTGTTGTGGACTATCAATCCTTTATCGGTGCCCATGCGACTGCTTTTACCACCAGCCATAACAACTCCCATTATGTATTCGAAAGAGCTCATTCGCTTTTAATAATTTGAAGTTGATAATTGTTATCTAACTGCAAAATGGCCGACCATTTTTCGTCACTGTCATCCAATGAAAATCCTTGTATTTTAGATGTCTTTCCTTTCAAAATTAATTGTCCTAATTGACTATCGGTAAGCTGCTTGCCACCAACTTCGAACGGTAATCGGAAGTTGCACCCACTTTTATAATTGGCACAGCCAAAAGCTGATTTACCTTTGACAATATCACCTTTGTTGCATTTGGGACAAATCCATTTCTCAGCTTCTACCGTTTCGAATCGGAGTGCATAATCATCATCTAATGAAAACAAACCATCCTTTTTTTCATTGTCGATGACCACACCTTTAATAACCGCTGTTTTGCCTTTTTTAATCAATTGACTCAACTGATTTTCGCTAATTTTCTTACCTAAAAACTCAAACGGAATTAATGTTTTACAGCCCTGGGCATAGGCAGAACATCCCCAGGCCGCTTTACCTTTCAGCATCTTGCCTTGGTTGCATCGTGGACAGATAAGCTCAACTGGCTCGTTGCTTTTTCCTGGCTTAGCAGATTTTTCGGTTGTGGAAGCGGTTTTAACAATCTCCGTTTCCGTTTGAATCAGCTCAATTCGATGCGAGGAGTGATCGCGTTTGACGGCCACCACCACATCAGATACCATCTGCTTCAACTCGTTCATAAAATCGTCCACCGGATACGTTCCTTTTTCGATATCACGCAGTTTTTTCTCCCAAATACCAGTCAGTTCAACCGATTTTAGCAGCTCGTGACTAATGGAATCGATTAATTGAATTCCTGTTATGGTGGGAATCAGATTTTTGCGTTCCTTTTGAACGTACAAACGTTTAAACAAGGTTTCAATAATAGCAGCACGAGTAGAAGGACGACCAATACCATTATCTTTCATCAGATCGCGCAACTCCTCGTCATCCACTTGCTTTCCGGCAGTTTCCATGGCACGAAGCAAGGTGGCTTCGGTGTAGGGTTTGGGAGGTTGAGTCTCTTTATCCTGCAAATCGGGCTCATGAGGCCCCGTCTCCCCTTTCTCGAATAGAGGCAAAACACCTTCGTCAAGCGTGGTTGCTTTTTGAGTGGGAAAAACCACCCGCCAAGCTGGATCGAGCACTTGCTTGCCTGATGTTTTAAAATTTATGGCTTCAACCTGCCCTTCGACGGTTGTTGTTGCAATTTTACTATCGGGATAAAAATTGGCGATAAATCGGCGGGTAACAATATCATACACCAATTTTTCATCGCGGTTAAGCGATTGTGACTCAACACCAGTTGGAATAATAGCATGGTGATCGGTCACTTTTGAGTTATCGAACACCTTTTTCGATTTTCGTATTTTCGATTCCAATAATGGATTTATCAATTCGCTGTAAGCCTTCAAGCCTTTAAGAATCCCTGATATTTTCGGATAAATATCATCACTTAAATAAGTGGTATCCACACGCGGATAGGTCGTGAGCTTTTTCTCGTATAGCGACTGAATGGTTTTGAGGGTTTCGTCGGCCGAAAGGCCAAATTTTCGATTGCACTCCACCTGCAAAGCAGTTAAATCGAATAACCGTGGAGGTGCTTCCGTTCCTGCTTTTGTGGTGTAATCGGTAATTACAAATGGTTTTCCAACAATGGTTTGCAGCTGAAGCTGCGCCTCGTTTTTATCGCTAAACTTTCCCGATACTACCGAAAAAGTCACCTCGCGATAAACTGTTTTTAGCTCCCAATAAGGCTCATGTTTAAAATTTTCGATCTCTTTATGTCGCCCAACTATTAAAGCCAATGTTGGGGTTTGAACTCGACCAATGCTTAAGACCTGCTTATTTTGTCCGTACTTTAAGGTGTAGAGACGTGTTGCGTTAATCCCTAGAAGCCAATCGCCAATTGCGCGCGAACTACCTGCCTCGTAAAGCCGGTTAAATTCAGCTCCATCGCGTAATTTCTCAAAACCTTCGCGAATAGCCTCTTCGGTTAACGAACTTATCCACAAACGTTTAATTGGACATTTACAACCAGCTTTGTGCAAAACCCATCGTTGAATCAACTCCCCTTCTTGGCCAGCATCACCACAGTTCACTACCTCCGTTGCACTCTGTACTAATCGTTCGATGGTTGCAAATTGTTTAGCAACTCCTTTATTGTCCATCACTTTTATACCAAAGCGCGATGGAATAATAGGCAAAGAACCCAACTGCCATCGTTTCCATTCGGGCAGATAATCGTGCGGCTCTTTCAAGGTGCATAAATGACCAAACGTCCATGTTATCTGATAGTTATTACCCTCGTAATACCCATCTTTTTTGGATTTAGCACCCAGCACTTTGGCAATTTCGGCAGCAACACTCGGTTTTTCAGCAATGCAAACAATCATACAGCGAAATTAACCAAAAACACAAAACTTTTGTCTTTTTTCGATAATTGATCTCAATTGATTTTATTAAAACATTGGATGGCATCAACCAAAATTATAATTTAGTAGGCTAAACAACCTTCAGTAGATGGTTGTTATTTAATAATAGATAAAAACTACAATCATGAATCCTGAAAAGCAGGCACTTGCCTTAATCGATTTTATACATCAAAGCCCTACCCCATTTCATGTGATTGAAAACGTTGAAAAACAACTTTCTGACAAAGGTTATAAATACCTTTCGTTAACCGATGAGTGGCAATTAAAAGTTGGTGGAAGATACTATGCCAAACGCAATCAAACAGCGCTATTTGCATTTGAATTGGGCAATTCGCCAGTGGAAGAATCAGGGCTTAAACTCATCTGCGCGCACAGCGATTCTCCTGGTTTTCGAATTAAACCACAACCCGAAATGGTGGTGGACAATCACTTTTTAAAGCTAAACACCGAAGTGTATGGTGGTCCAATTTTAATGAGTTGGCTCGACCGACCATTGACCATTGCAGGAAGAGTGATACTAAAAAGTAAGAATCCATTCGTGCCCAATCAAAAACTCATCAATTTTAAACGCCCATTGGTAGTGATTCCCAACTTGGCCATTCACTTAAATCGGTCGATTAACGAAGGTGTTGAGCTCAACAAGCAGAAAGATATGCTGCCGTTGTTGGGAATTATTACCGATCAACTCGAAAAAGAGAACTATCTCTTAAAGCTGATTGCAGAGGAACTCAAAACTCCAATCGATGACATATTGGATTTTGATTTATCTTTGGCTGAAACAGATAAAGGATGCTTGTTTGGAGCAAACAACGAGTTTATATCGAGTGCTAAACTTGACGATTTGGCGATGGTACATGCAGGATTAACGGCATTATTGAATTCATCTTCGGCTCAAACCACCAAATTCTTATGTATTTTTGATAACGAAGAAGTTGGCAGTTTATCGAAACAAGGAGCCGGAGCGCCTATTCTAAAACATATCTTGGAACGGATTTTCGAGAAATTGGGCAAATCGAAAGAGGATTATCAACGAGCAATATATCAATCGTTTATGATTTCGGCCGATATGGCACACTCGGTTCATCCCAACTCGCCCGAAAAACACGATCCTATTGTGCATCCCCTAATTAATAAGGGGCCTGTTATAAAAATTCATGCTGGACAGAAATACACGACCGATGCCGATAGCAGCGCTGTTTATGAACAAATTTGCAAAATGGCTGGCGTGCCTGTTCAACAATTCGTGAACCGCAGCGACATGCTCGGCGGCTCAACGCTTGGCAATATCTCAACGGGACACGTTGACATACGCACTGTTGACATGGGCAATCCGATGCTTGCGATGCATTCTATGCGCGAGACGGCCGGAGTTTTAGATCATTCGTATGCCATTCGCTCGTTTGAAATGTTTTATAATGCGTGAGGAAGAGAATGGGGTAATTTGCTAATGTGCTAATGTGCTAATGGGGTGATGGGGTGATGGGGTAATTAAATAGGGTCTCTAAGAAAACACATCATTTCCCCTGCGCACACCCTCTGACTCCCTAAAGGGAGAATTGCCAACCCGCTGGTGTATAGCAGATTCCCCTTTAAGGGCTAGGGGTAACAATGAAGACGTTTTTAAGATATATAGTGTTTTCTTAGTAACACTAAATAGGGTCTGCTGAAAAAGTATTATTTTATTTCATTCTATTATAATTAATTAACTTGATTTTTATAGATGCCAAATGCAATGGAAATGAGAAAATATTACATAACCCCTTGACTTATTAAATTATAATTCCCTGTCAGGGGATAAATATCAATAGAAAATTAATGCTGAGATAATTTGTTCCTCAGAGGGGATTAACCTAAATGCATGAATGTTAATGCCATACTGGCAAAATAATCAATCGTACATGATTCTCTATTGATATTAATTCCCTACGGGAAAATTAGATAATAAAGCTGCTTGAGTTTTTCAGCAGACCCTAAGTATTAAAATATCTAGTGCGAGTTGAATGTTCTTACTTTTTGTCTTGATACAAAAAGATCAAGATGAAACGATGTTTCTTCCCTCAGAGCCCTCTCCTGCTCGCCGTTTCATCATAGCCTACGCGCTTTCGCTACGCGAGTGGGGTTTGTCTAAAACAGTACAATCCAAACATACTAATCATGCTGAACGCAGGAAGGCATTAAAGCAAAACAATTCCTTATACGGCGGAGTGCTGTTTGAGTGAAATTAATAATTAGGGTCTGCTGAAAAAGTATTATTTTATTCTATTATAATTAATTAACTTGATTTTTATAGATGCCAAATGCACGGGAAATGAGAAAATATTACATAACCCATTGACTTATTAAATTTTAAATTCCCCGTCAGGGGATAAATATCAATAGAGAATTAATGCTGAGATA
>JBBQUP010000140.1:0-5862 GCA_038212305.1 Bacteroidales bacterium | reverse complement strand
TCGAGTTAAAAACCGTTGAGTTGATTCGTGACTAACAGGTTCAGGTCTTTCAATACCTCGTTGAACATTTAATCCCTTAAAATGAGGATCATCTTCAATATGTGAATGCTTATCTGCTATCACTCTAATTTAGTTCTATTTTGCCTGATTTGGCTCAGTTACTGTTCCTGTCATTTGCAATATCATTGTAGATGCAGTTGGATCGTTTGTAATCACAGTCACCGAATTATTTTGCATCCCAGATTTATGTGCAGAATTAAATACAGTAACAATCTCCGATGATTCTTTAGGTGCTAGCACCAATTTTTTTGGTTGAGTTGCTGTACATCCACACGATGCTTTTACTTTACGAATAATCAAATCACTTTTACCTTCATTTTTAATAATATAAGCATGTGTGATTTGGTCTCCTTGCTTGATTGTGCCAAAATCAAATGTACGATCAGGAAAAGACACTTTAGGGGCCGAAGCCATTTGAGCTGGTGTATAACTACTAAAATCTTCTTCAATGGTTGCGCTCAGACTGATTCTATTTTCAAAATTCTTATCTCCATCAAGAACAATAAATATTTGATCAACAACAAAACCCCAATCATCTTTTTTGGCAGCGTCAAACGTTGCGGTAATAACACTTTTTTTACCAGGCTGAACAACTTCTGGATTAACCTTTATGGTAATATGTGCAGGCACATTATCGAACGACACCTTAATTGGTTTGCTCGAAGAATTTAAGAATTCAAGCGTTTCAACTTTTGAGCTACCAGGAGCTACTCTAGTGAAAGCAATATGTCCAGCTTTTAAACGTAAACCTCCCATAACTCTAGGATATTCATCTTCAACAGTAAGTTCTTTAGGATTTACTTTACCAGTAATTCTTAAAATTATTGAAGGTGATTCGCTATTTGAAGATACTGTAACTGTTTTATTAAAATTTCCTGGTCGATTGATTGGATCAAAGGTAGCTTTTACAAATCCCTTTGCTCCAGGAGCAACCGGTGTTTTTGTCCACTCAGGTGATGTACATCCACACGATGCACTTACATTATGCACAACTAAAGGTTGTCCACCCGTATTGGTAAACTCAAACGAATAACTAACTTTTCCAGCATCTTCTTTGATGTCTCCAAAATCATAAGTCTCAGTTTTAAAGGAGGCTGAAGGTTTAGCATGTTGTGAAAACACTGCGAAAGGAACAATTAGTGCGAGACTAATAACTAAAGCAATTTTTTTCATAATTAAATGATTTCAATACTAAATACTATTTAATGTTTAATAAACGGCTGCTATCTAAAGCAAAACTAACAAATATTTTCCTTATTAAATTCGATATTTGAGTTACATCACTTAAATATCTCAATCCTAAATAAGAATATAAAGGTGTTTCCAACAAAAATCTTGCCGCGTTTACTTACTTTTCATTCTAAAACAAACGCTTATCTTTACAAAAAATTGGAATCATTATTATATCCATCATGCAATCTTTAGACTTAAAAAACATAATTGGGAATCTCTCCAACAATTACTTTGATGAAATAAAGCAAATACGCCAATATTTACATCAACATCCTGAATTATCATTTCAGGAACACCATACCTCTCAATTTATTTGTTCAAAATTAAAAGAACTCGGCATACCTTATAAAAGTGGGTATGCGGGAGGTACAGGAATTGTTGCAACAATTACTGGAAACTCCAAAGGAAAAGTCATTGCACTCCGTGCAGATATGGATGCACTTCCAATCAATGAAAAGACATCAGTCTCTTTTGCTTCAAAAAACGCAAATGTGATGCATGCTTGTGGTCACGATGCTCACTCAGCATCGCTATTAGGTACTGCAAAAATCTTGTGCGAACTAAAAAATCAATGGTCGGGAACGGTTTTGTTAATTTTCCAACCTGGAGAAGAAACTTTCCCAGGTGGAGCCAAACTTTTAATTGAGGAAGGTGCATTAAACGATCCAAAGCCCGAAATAATTATTGGCCAGCACGTTTTGCCCGAAATGGAAACCGGATGTGTAGGTTTTAAAGAGGGAATTTACATGGCCTCAGGTGACGAAGTGTACATTACAATCTCAGGAAAAGGGGGACATGCTGCAATGCCTCATACAACAACCGATACTGTTTTAGCGGCAGCACACATTATTGTATCGCTCCAACAAATTGTCAGCCGATTTGTCCCAGCAACCATCCCAACAGTTCTCTCATTTGGTAAGATGATCGCCAATGGCGCAACGAATATTATTCCTGAGAAAGTTGAAATAGCTGGAACCTTAAGAACAATGAATGAAGAGTGGAGAGCCAAAATAAAACTTAAAATTGTTGAAATCGCTCAATCGATAGCTCAAAGCATGGGTGCAACTTGCGATGTCACCATCAACGACGGCTACCCAATGGTGTATAATAACGAAACCATTACCGCTAATGCCGCTAAATTTGCTCAAGCGTATTTGGGTAGCGAAAAAGTTATTGCTATGGAAACGCGCATGACTGCTGAAGATTTTGGTTATTATACTCAAAAATTTCCGTGTACTTTTTATCGTTTTGGAGTAAAGCAAACAAATGGTGTAACAGGATCGTTGCACACTCCTATTTTTAATTTAAACGAAGAAGCTCTGATTCCTTCCATGGGAACGATGGCATATATAGCGGTACAATTTTTGAACAATTAGTAACTGTTTAAATTTAATATAAATGAATACAGAAATAGGTAGAATAATAGATCTTAGACAGATATAGAAGATATTTTAGATAATAGAAGGATAGATGCGATATTTTAGATAATCCCGGAAAATGAACATTCTCTTTATATCTTCTTATCTTTTTATCTAAAAATCTAAAAAATTTAAACAGCTTCATAATATCTCTCAAAAAACAGCAAAAGAAGACCTTCAAAATGCCTCTTTATGCATTTAATGACCTAAAAGTGTTATTTATAACCAATACAAATAACCATTTTATAACATTGGATGTTTTTTAAATAAAAAAAAGCCAATATTTTTGTTCCAATTATTTATACAATAAAAATTTAAAAAAAATGGCATACGTAATTACTGAAGACTGTATTGCATGCGGTACTTGTGTTGATGAATGTCCTGTTGAGGCAATTTCAGAAGGCGATATCTATAAAATTGATGCAGAAGCATGTACAGATTGTGGAAGCTGCGCTGATGTTTGTCCTACTGAGGCTATTCATCCAGCTTGATCAAAAAACAAGAAGGCTCGCACTAGTAGCGAGCTTTTTTTTATGCACAAACCACTTCATTCATTGGTATGTCGAAGCGTTCGATAGGAACAGAGGCTACCAATTGTATATTAAATCCAACACCAATTGTGTGTATTTTAGGATGATCAACTAAATACCGATCATAAAATCCTTTCCCTTTACCAAGTCTATTTCCATTGTGATCAAACGCTAAACTAGGTACGATCAGCAAATCCAATTGTGATTCAATCTCCCCAGTCGATTCGAAAATTCCAAATTTATCTTCCCTCACCAATTCATTCGAATTAGTGAAGCGTCTAAAAATCATATCAACTCCATTTATTTGAGGCAAAAAGATTTTCTTTGAGAGTGACCATTGATTAACAAATTCATGGGTAGGCAATTCTCCTTTCATAGACCAATACATACCAATTGAATTCGCTTTTTTAAATCGATCCAATTGTTCAATTTGCGTAAAAACGCTCTGTGCTTGTAATAGTTGATCTTCAACTGTCAACATGGCTATTCGATTAGTCAAATCTTTTCGCAATAACCGTTTCGTCTCATTTATTTTGGAATTCATAGATTTAGATTTCCATAAACATCTGTACGGCGATCGTTAATTAAATGATTCTCAGGAGTAATCTGGTAATTGCCAGTTAAACTCAAATCGAGCTCAGCTTCAAGAACTTGAGTGAGATTTCCGTGTCCTAACTTCAGAACTTTTCCATCAGGCGAGCAAATAACCGACTTGCCAGTAAACTGAAATTCGCCTTCGATACCAATACGATTACATGTTAAGATAAAATAACGATTTAATAAAGCATAGGACGGCACAACGCTCTGACAATAAGGCAAAACTAAATTAGCTGGATGGCAAACCACCTGACATTTTTTCATTGATAAGACTCGCCACACCTCAGGGAACATCCAGTCGAAACAAACTAACATGCCAATACGTCCAATCTCAGTTTGAAAAACAGGTAAGCCAATGTTTCCTTGCGAAAATATTGTTTTTTCATTTCGAAACAAATGCAATTTGCGATAAATACCAACTAATCCACTTGGGCTCATTAACACCGAAGAATTAAATAATTCATCCTTATCTCTTTCATTAAATCCGCTAACAATAAAACAATTACGTTTTGACGCTTCGCTTAATAAAAAAGAAAGATACTCACTGCGACTAACTTGTTCAGCACATAACATAGCTTCATCTCGAGAACCGAAATTATAACCGGTTGAAGCTAACTCAGGTAAAACAACCAATGAAACATCAGAATTTACTTGGGTCATTAATTTTTTGATTATACTAATGTTTTGCTCAACATTACCCAAAACCGGGGAAAACTGAATAGTAGCTGCTTTTATTTTCATAGGTAAATGCAAATAGTGATTTCCAAAAAGAACCAAAGATTTAATCAAGGACGAAACGCAGATTTAGATAGAATTTTACGCCCATCGCTTTCATTCATTAAATCAACCAACGAAACATTCTTATTGTTTAGCATATATGCCTCTACAATTTGATAACCTAAATAAACTCCTGCTTCGCCTGGCGAATCTTGACCGAAATAATACGTGAAAGGTGCTTCGCCAACGTATTTTTGAATTACCATACGTTCGGTATTAAACAGATGCTTTGCTTCCACCATTCCAGCCCACATTTCAGCTTCGTGTTTTTCGCACCATCTCAATTGTGATTTTGAATAATCAAACAGCAAAGAATCGGGCATATCGGGATTCATCTCTTTAACAAACCAAAGTACTTTACCTTTATAAATCATGTTATTGATCACATCATCAATTGAGTCATTGTAAACAAAATCAGTCAATGCAATAGCTTTCATAACATCAGGCACAACCTTTTGAGGAACCATTTTTGCTCTCAAATATTGAGGGAAAGCCAACCATTCGTAAAATTTACAATCGCTACCCAAATACCTATCAATGCTAATTCCAATAAAACCAGAATCAACTACCATAGATTGATTAAACCCCGATATTTGCAAAAACACTTTTGGAATTTCAGTATTTGGGAAAAAATTTAAATATCGACTGAATGACTTATTTAAGTCACTATGATAGGAGGAGAAATCACCAAAAACATTTAAACATTTAGCATACACCTCCTTGCCTGGCTCATACTCAAGAAATTTCTTTAAATAGATGGGATATTCAGCATCAGTTGGAGATCCTATTTTTATCACTTTTAAACTATATGCCTCCAAAAAAATTCCATAATTACGCTTCCATTTTTCTATTTTTGAGATCAAACTATCAGCCTTAGTCTCATTAAGATCCTTGTAAAATGGGATAACCTCAACCTGAATATTTTTATCGTTTGATGAATTTCCAAATTGACAACCCACTAAGAAATAAGAAATGACAAACACACTAATTAAAACTTTAATACTATTCATTGATTGATTTTTATAATTCGAACATATTTTGGCACATTTAGTGTACACAATAATTGATAACAAATTTAACGCTTGGCTTTTACTTTCAATCACAATTCGGTTAATTCTTTTTTTGAGGTGCTATGAAAAAAAAGTATCTTAGTTTTCTATGGGACAAAAGCGAAAAGAACGTCCTTCAACGGACAAGTTATTAGAAACCGTATCACGGATGTTGGTACCGAGTTATATATTGGAGAA
>JBBQUP010000139.1:0-6216 GCA_038212305.1 Bacteroidales bacterium | reverse complement strand
GAAATCTCAAAAACAATTTACACTAATAATCAGCAGCTTACACAAAACAAAAGTCCAAAACAATCGAAATTTGAGTGAAAATACTTTATTTTTGGGCAAATATTCGTTGATTTTGTGGTTTTGGCTGCAAGTTGGGTTAATGTCAACGACATTGATATAGCAATATGACGAACAGATCTTCTTCGATCTGTTTATAACCAATAATGTCATATGTTTTTCCAAAAATTAACATTCGACTAACCGTTCGTTAATACCAGTATTTTATGGTTATAATGTTTGTTCCATTGCATGATCGTTTACTGATGTGAGTAATTTTGGATGAGTAGATATCGTCACAAAATTCTGATTTACAAGCAATAAAAAAATTTAGCATTTTGCTGAGTGGTAGCAAAACCTAGTGTTTTGTGAACCTTATAACATCAGGGATATTACTGCTAAAACGACTTTGCAACTGGATTTAGTGTTCGTTGTGTACTGGATTAATTATAAAAAATATGTAATTTTGACTTTATATTATAAATGCAAAAATAGTACTATCGTTTTTAATAGAGAATGATTTATCATTAATTTGTATTTTTAAATTTTTTTGTCGAACAACCGTTGTTAATTTATTGAAAATGAAGGTAATTATTCTTTTTAGAGTACTATTTTTAGTGATTGTTTTTGCTTTATCATTCAATTTGAAAGCTCAAAATGATACCATTCAGAGGTTTGGAATAATCGAAAAAGAAATAAAGAATGACATAAACTATAAAGACCCTTATGGGGATGTTGATTTGATGGTAACCCTTACCGAATCATTTAAAAAACAACATTTTGTAAAAGGATATTATACTGGAAACGGAACTTGGAAAATACGTTTTAGTCCTTGCAATTGGGATAAATGGACTTATAATTATCAATTTTCCGACAAAGATAAAACAGTACAAAGCAAGTTTATTTGTTTGTCTACTAATAACATTCTGCCGGTTGAAATCAATCCAATAAATTCGCAATGGTTTAAAAAGGCAGTTAATCCTTTTTTTGTAAAAGGAACAATAATAGACTGGGAGCTTTTATTTAAAAATGATACGATACAAATAAAAGAACTTGTTAAAGATGGTTACAATCTTTTTTATCTTGGAAATGACAATAATAAGTTATTCTCACTTTTTCCATTGGATTATAAAGAATACGAAAAAATAGAAACTATTATTAAATGGATGTGGCGCAATGATTTAGTAATTGTGCTACCCGTAAATATTTTTTCGGAAAATCAAAAACCGGCAAACCAACATGAATGGAATAAATATATTTCATATTTCTTTTCGCGGTTTGGAGCCTATCAGAACATAATGCTTTACATGCCTGACGAAAATGGCGAAAACAGTCTTTCAAACAACGAAAAGAATCAGGCTGCATCGGCTATTATCAATAACGACCCATATTTACACCCCTTGGGCTTTATGAATGACCCAAAAAGTAAGGTTACAAATAAGTACATACAATTCCAGTTAACTTCACAATTTAATAAAGACGATACAAAAAAAAGCGATAAAGACATTCCATTAATTGTTATTGTTCCGAATGAAATATTGAATGGGACCAATACCCTAATTCCTTATCTATGTCAGCAATTTACGCTTGGGAATAGTTGTATTTTAAATACTAAAAAACTAAACTTCGAATTAAGGCAGCAGGTAAAAGATTTATGGTCTTATTTCGGAAGTTTACCCTTTTTCGAGATGCAACCAGTTGATGACATTTCTCCTAATGCCGGTGCTATTGGACTTAAAAAAGACGAATACCTGTTATTTGTCGAAAAAGACGAAAATGTGAAGCTTACACTGGGCGATAATTTCTATAATGCACAATGGATTGATCCTTTTAGCATTGGTAAACCCATAGATGCAGGATTTGTTACACAAAACATGGAGCTTAAAAAACCCACCAAAACCGATGGTTGGCTGTTGCAATTGTCTCATTCATCCTCAGGATTCCCAATGGGCATTCATCTTTCATGGACAGACAAGCCAGAGTCCTCATTCACCATAACGTGGACAACCATTTCGCAAAACAATCCCTGTTTGGTAAATTATCGGAAAAAAGGGAGTGGAAAATGGTTGCAGAAACAAGGTACATCTGTAAAATCGCCAGGAACAGTATGGATACAGTCGGTCGAAGTAAATAACCTGGAATCGGGATCAGAATATGAGTATCAGGTTTCGGCCGATAAAAATCTTACAGGTGTTTATAGCCCTGTTTACCAAACAAGTACAATGCCTTCCGGAAACAATGCTTCCTTTTCATTTAATTTTATTACTGATACAGGTATTGAAGGACGATTGGACAATAATGCTACAGGTGCCGAGCGCATTGTGAACGAAGTAATTATTGATAACCCCGATTTTATTCTTGGTGGTGGTGACTATGCCTACGCAAACCGTGATAAGCGCTTTAAAACACGGTTCGATAACATAAATCGTTGGTTTAAGCAATATCAACCTGTTCTGGCAACAAAACCATTTATGACCCAATATGGCAACCATGAATTATACTTAGATGAAAGTTTTGAAGACTGGGCACCATTTTTCAATCATCCAAAAGGTTTCCGAAACAACAAACATTATTCTTTTGATATTGGCAATGTGCACTTTACATCATTTTGTTTGGTCGATTTTGTTCCAGATCAGGAAGAGCTTGCTTGGTTAGATAATGACCTTGCCAAGGCCCGAGCTGAAAACAAATGGTTAATAGTTTATCATCATGAACCTATTTATGCTTATGGTTCAAGTCATCCTTCAAAAATGGAAATTGCAAATGTTATTTTCCCAATACTGAGAAAATACAATGTAGATTTGGACATAAGTGGCCATGATCAAAACTATGAACGTACTTATCCGCTTAGTGGATCGGACGCTGAAAAACCAATTTATAAATCAATAAACAGCAATATATACAAATATGGCGACGGAACGTTGTTTCTTAAGATTAGTCCATGTGGTAAAAAATCGGAAATCGGAAATATTTTTCCACTTTTCAAGGATACACAACCGGCATTTATGGCCATTAAAGACCGTAATGCCCACCATCTTGCATTATTCAATGTAATTGAAGGAAAATCTATTGAAGTTAAAATATTTAATGTGCCTCAGGATAATTCACCGAAATACCTGATTGATAATTTTATAATTACAAAATAAGTAGTGTAAACTGAATTGAAACCAATTAGGGGAACATTGTAGATACTTAATAAAAGGAATTAAAAATATTGTTTAAAAGCATGGAAAATAAGATCATTACATATATTAATAAAATAGTAATCTTATTACTATTTACTTTTATTATATTATGTAATAGTGAGGCAAGAGAGACAGTACATGTATTTGAAATTAAAGAAATTACGTTAAAAACCAATAGCGAATTCTCGAATCCATATAAAGAAATAGATTGCTGGATTGAATTGTCTGGTCCTGAATTTCAAAAAAAAATTTATGGCTTTTGGAATGTCGGAAATGAATTTGTTTTTAGGTTGGTAGCAACCAAACCCGGAAAATGGCATTGGAAAAGTAATTCAAACATTTCTGATAATGGATTAAATAATCAAACTGGTTCGTTTAACGCAATTAACAGAAGTGAAGGCGATTTGCTAAAGAATCCGAACTTTCATGGATTTATTAAACCAACTAAAAACGGACACGCGCTCGAATATGCTGATGGCACTCCATTCTTTATGTTAGGCGATACTTGGTGGGCAGCCTCTACCTGGCGTTTCCCTGTGAAAGGGATAAAACCAAAAGTTGATTATATTCCGAATGAAAAAATAAGCTTTGAAGAAGCTCTCGCATTCAGAAAAAAACAAGAATACAATACCATTGCTATAATTGCAGCTTTCCCTAATTGGAAAGTAGATAGTTTCCCTGCACAATACATAAACGATGACTCAATTGGAGTAAGACAAGCTTGGGAAAAAAATGGAATGAAAACCAGTAAAGATATGCACGACGAATTGGGTAATATGCCTTTTGAACCATGGGGAAAATCAAAAGTTATAGCCAATTTCGATAAAATAAATCCAGCTTATTTTAAAAGTTTAGATAAGAAAATACAATACCTTGACAAACAAGGCTTTGTTACTTTTCTCGAAACTGTTAGACGCGACCATGGTCCGTCGTGGAAAAAATATTTTGATTGGCCAGAATCCTATTCAAGATATGTTCAATATATAATTGCTCGTTATGGAGCCTACAATATAATTTTTAGTGGTATTCATTTAGATTGGATAAATAAAAACTTCTCTTTACCAGCAAAAGAGTTTAACAATGTACTTACCTACCATTACAATAAATATGGTGGTTTACCTTATGGTCAGCCCCATACAATACTTATTGATGGTTCTACTTTTCGAAACTTCGGACATGGCAAAGATGATGCTTGGATAACCATGCATTCGGTTGGAAATGTGCCACGAAACCATGGATTTTACCCAATGATTGAAGAACTTTTCAAATTGCAACCGGCATATCCGGCAGCTAACTTAGAACCATATTACCCTGGATGGGACAATGTGTTTCACAATACCGTTGCCGGTGAACGACCAGTTCCAAATTCTGATCGCGACAACTACTTCGGGCGTACCCAAATGTATGGCAGCGTGCTTTCGGGTGCCTTGGCTGGTCATATTTATGGTACGGGTGCTTATGATGGGAATTCAACCGGTGAATCATACAATAAAGGCGATAGACCCTATATTTGGGATGCAATGAATTATTCATCGGGTGCACAACTGCAATTCTTAGGTAAATTTATCCTTTCAGAAGGTAATTTATACCAAAAATGTTCTCCAAAATCTGAATTACTGATTCCCAATAAGGCTAAAACAGCCAAAGAAGATGGATTGGATGGATGGGCTTTTTTCCTGCAATCGCCTGAAAAAGAATTAGGGTTTATTTATTTCGAAAATAAATGCGAAACTCCTTTAATAACTGGACTTATTTCAAATTCTAATTATCAGTTGCAATGGTTTAATCCAATTTCAGGCATTTGGCTACAAAACAATCAAGAACTGGTTTCTGATTCCAAAGGATGTATCACAATAGTAAATTTTCCGAAAAGTGATAATAACACGAACCAAGATTGGTGTTTAAAAATAAAACTAACAAAAAATAAACTAAATAATTAATTGACAAAATGAGAAATTTATTTTTTATCTTTCTTTTCATTGGCATACAAGCCATACATGCTTCACAGCCTCAAATTGGAATATGGTCTAAGTTTGAAAAAGAACTTACAAACGAAAACATTTACGCAAACCCATTTACACAAACAACATTGCGGGTAGAATATACACGACCCGATAAATCGATACTTAAATGTATTGGTTTTTATACTGGCGGAAAAACTTGGAAAATGAGGGTCATGCCCGATAAAGTTGGTACGTGGAAATTTACTGCATGGTTTTCGGACAATTTGAGAAAGAAAATTACTGGCGAATTTGAATGTATTGCTTCGGATATTCCAGGATTAATATCGGCCGATGAAACCAATCCGGTTTGGTTTGGTTACAAGGGTGGAAAACATGAATTAATAAGAAGTTTTCATCTTGGCGACCGCTTTTTCGCCTCAAACTGGTCCGATTCGGCTCGAAATCAAATAATTGACTGGCTTATAGAAAACAAGTACAATACGATTTCGGTTGCCAGTCACCTGCTAAACCGAAGAGATAAAAACCGTGGAATGGGATGGGATACTCCCAATTTGTGGGATTCAGTAAAAATGCAACCCAACCCCGATGAATATGCCAAAATGGAAAAAATTCTCGATGTTTTGGCTGACCGAAAAATAATTGTCTTCCCTTTTGCTGGATTTATCGGTCAACGGTCGAACGGCCCTAGCGATAGTATAAGTCAGGCTCTTTACATAAATTATACCGTTGCCCGAATTGGCGCCTATTGGAATACCCTTTACAGCGTTGCCGGTCCCGAACCTCTTTACCGGAACGTGAAACAATTCTCTATGGATAAAGTTTTCCAATTAGGAACCATGATTGCTGCTCAAAACACCCAAGGACACTTGCTTACGGTTCATAATGAAAAGGATTTTAATCCATTTGTATATGCTTCTTGGGCAAGTTACCAGTGCCTGCAAGGACCTACCACCCTTAATCTCGATTCGTTATATTATGGCTTAATGGGTCGAAGAAATCCGCATCAACCTTTGTATGCGCAAGAAGTTTTA
>JBBQUP010000138.1:0-6261 GCA_038212305.1 Bacteroidales bacterium | reverse complement strand
TGGCCAACTATAAAACATTGTACAACAATACATTGATGCTCGAACGATTTATGTGCAGGTTTGCTATTAATCCAAACACTGCTAAAAATCAAAAAATTGTCAAAGAACTATTGGAATACGGCAAAATTGCCGCTTAAAATCTAACGGACTATTGACACTTAGTGTTCGCATAATAAATATGACCAGTTATAAACCATAGTCGAAAACATATAATTAACAATTATAACGTCATTTGGTTTGATAAATCAATTCGCATTTCCGATTTTTGCAAAATAAATTCTTTTTATAATTTAAGCCCAAATAAATAACTGACCTAATATCATTTACAATGAAGATTGGAATAATAGGAGCTGGAAATGTTGCCACTCAATTGGCTCTAGGATTAAATGATAAAAATAACATTATAAGCGGGGTATTTAATCGAGATATAAATAAAGCAAAAGAATTGGCAGCAAAAGTAAATTCAGTCGTTGTAACTCATCCAACACACCTCATTGCCAAATCCGACCTAATTATTATATCAATTAATGACGATGCGATTGAACAAATAGCTAAAGAATTTCCTCACGATTGCAACACCATAATAGTGCATACAGCGGGGAGTGTTGAAATGAGTGTATTCGCGCATTTAAAAAATTATGGAGTTTTGTATCCTCTTCAAACTTTCACGAAAGAAAGCACAACCGATTTAATTTTAGTCCCCTTTTTAATTGAAGCCAATAACGAGCCAACTCAAAATACATTAACTCAATTAGCGAATCAGCTTTCAAGAACGGTTAAGCCAATAACCTCATCGCAACGCCAACTAATACATGTGGCAGCTGCGTTTTCGTGTAACTTTGTGAACCATTTATATACGCTTAGTTCCCAATTTTTAAATATGCACCAAATCGACTTTGAGCTATTAAAACCTTTAATTAATGAAACAACTCAAAAAGCGTTATCAACCTCACCGTATGATGCTCAAACTGGCCCAGCCATCAGGAACGATACAAAAACCATAAGTAAGCATTTAACCTTGCTACAAGGAAATAAATCAATGAAAGAGATATACAATATTTTAACAAACAGCATAACAAATACTTATCGCTATAATTAATCAAATTAATAGCAAAACCGCTTATTTCAATAAAGGTTTATCATACCTAAAAAAGATTTCTTAATTTCGCTTTCATAGAATAATTGAAACATGAGTAATTTTAAAGAAGATTTAATGAAGGTGAAAGCCTTTGTGTTTGATGTTGATGGCGTACTTTCGTCGCAAGTTATTTCGTTGCATCCATCGGGAGAACCCATGCGCACAGCCAATATTAAAGATGGCTATGTAATGCAACTAGCAGTAAAACTAGGTTACAAAATGGCAATAATAACTGGTGGAAATACTGAGGCCGTTCGCAAACGCTACTTAAATCTTGGATTGACAGATGTTTACACCGGCGTAAGCGAGAAGCTTCCAGTATTTGAAAAATGGCTAGAAAAAAATCAATTATCAGCAGATGAAATATTGTACATGGGCGATGATTTACCCGATTATCCTATAATGAAAAGAGTAGGAATACCGGTTTGTCCCTCAGATGCTGTGGAAGAAATACAATCGCTGTGCAAATACATATCACATAAAGCTGGTGGCGAAGGATGCGTAAGGGATGTCATGGAGCAGGTTTTACGTGCACATGGACAGTGGGGCAACGATTTTACATGGTAAATAACCTTTTAAAAAGTAAATCATGACCAAGTGGCTTAGACTTATTCGAATTCAAAACCTTGTAATTATAGCATTGTTGCAGTATTTCCTGAGGTATTGGCTCATAATACCCATCTTAAACAGCTATGGCATTGAACCGGTATTAAGCGATTTCAGATTTGCGTTACTCATGATCTCCACTATTTGCTTAGCTGCGTCAGGATACGTGATTAACGACTATTTTGATATTCGCATTGATAAGATAAATCGCCCATTAAAAGTAGTAGTTGGCATTAGTTTAAGCCGCCGAAAAGCCTTAATGCTTCACATTATTCTCACATCCGTTGGGTTGCTTTTGGGTTATTTTTTAGCTTATGTAACCCGAAAAGAAAACTACATGGTGATGTTTACGCTCATTCCTATCTTACTTTGGGTTTATACCACCACACTTAAAAAACAAGTTTTGATAGGTAATTTAGCCATCTCTGCATTAACAGCATTAGTTGCTTATGTGGTTGTGTCGATTGAATTTGCAGCTTTAGCGCGGCGATTAGGGGAATCCATATTTGAATCACCGGCATGTGATAAAGCCTGGTTTTGGACCACCGGTTTTGCATTTTTTGCTTTCATGAGCAACCTCATGCGCGAAATAATTAAAGATGTAGAAGACATGAAAGGAGATCAGATTAACGGTTGCCGGACATTACCTATTGCATTAGGGCTAAAATACACACGAACAATAATAATTTTAATGGCAGGCTTTTCGATTGCTGCCCTTTGGATACTTTATTTTTCCGTTCCTCAACTGTCGCAAAGTAATTTAACCACAGCCTATTTTGCGTTGGCAATTACACTACCTTATTTACTGTTATCGCTTTTTATACGAAAGGCAAAAAACCCAGCACAATTTCACACAGCAAGCCTCTTAAGTAAAGCCATCATGCTTTCGGGTATTTTATATCTTTTAGTAGCAGGCAGCTTTTTTAACTAACCCAATGACAAATACAGAACCCAATCCCCTTTATCAATATCAATCAAAATCAATTATACTTGCCTCGCAATCGCCTCGAAGAAAAGAGCTATTAGGGCTTTTAAATTTACCTTTCACTATTTTGGTAAAACCCGATATCGAGGAAGATTTTCATCCAACCATGCCTGTTAATGAGGTAGCCTCATTTTTAGCTCAAAAGAAGATGATGGCTTACCAACAGGAACTCCTAAATGAAAACAACTTAATTATTACAGCCGATACAATCGTAATTGTTGATGATGAGATACTAGGAAAACCAACCTCATATGATACTGCCTATACCATGCTTAGACGATTATCAGGCAAAAAACATCAGGTTGTAACCGGAGTTTGCATAGCTTCTAATGCCAAACAAATTGTTTTTTCCGACACAAGTGACGTATGGTTTAAAGAGCTATCCGAAAATGAAATCAATTACTACATTCAAAGTGGTTCGCCATACGATAAAGCTGGAGGTTACGGCATTCAGGAGTGGATTGGATCAATAGCAATAACCAAAATAAATGGATCGTACCACAATGTGATGGGACTGCCGATACATAAACTCTACGAAACACTGCTCACATTTTAAGGCATTGAAACAATTTAGTTCTCAGTTTTAAGCTGATGAATATCGTTCTATTTCTAAGAATTCTATCTTATTTTACAATCCAATTCTCGGAGCTCACATCTCCCAATATTAAAAATAAGAAATTTTTATTGAGATGAACCTAACTACCAATAAAGTACACTTTTCAACTTTTCTACTATCATTTATTCTCCTATTTGGGAATATCAATAACACAAAAGCCGACGAAGGCATGTGGATACCCATGTTGCTCGAAAAATACAACATTGGAATCATGAAGGAGAAAGGTTTTATGTTGACGGCCGAAAACATTTACAGTGTTAATCAAGCATGCTTAAAAGATGCGGTCATGATTTTTGGTAGAGGCTGCACAGCCGAGCTCGTTTCAGATGAAGGGTTAATATTTACCAATCATCATTGCGGATTTGGTGCCATTCAAAAGCATAGCTCAATCGAAAACGACTATCTCACCAATGGTTTTTGGGCGAAAAACAAAAGTGAAGAATTATCCAATCCCGATTTAACAGTCACCTTTTTAAAACGTATGGAAGACGTAACAACTATAGTTCTTGAAGGTGTGACGGATTCATTAAGTGAAGTGGAACGCGAGAAATTGGTTAAAGCGAATTCCCAAAAAATAGTTGCGGAGGCAATTAAAGATACTCATTATAAAGCCCTTATTAAACCATTCTTTTATGGGAATCAGTATTTCTTGTTTGTCAACGAAGTATTTGAAGATGTTCGTTTAGTTGGAGCACCACCATCGGCCATTGGAAAATTTGGTGGCGATACCGACAATTGGATGTGGCCCAGACATACCGGCGATTTTTCTGTTTTCAGAATATATGCCAATGCAAACAATCAACCCGCAAAATATTCTTCTGATAATGTTCCCTTCAAACCCATTAAACATCTAAAAATTTCATTAAAAGGAGTAAAAGAAAACGATTTCACCATGGTATTTGGCTATCCGGCATCAACCACTCAATATGTACCTTCTTATTATTTACAATTGGTTAAAAACACATTAAATCCAGCATTAGTTGATGTGAGAGGGAAAAAACTAGAGATTATTAAAAAATACATGAATCAGAATCCAACCATTCGAATTCAATATGCAGCTAAAGATGCTTCCATTGCCAACGCTTGGAAAAAATGGATTGGCGAAACTAAAGGACTAGATAAATTTAATGCCATTGAAAAAAAGCAAACATATGAAGCTAAATTTCAAAAATGGGCAAATCTAAGTGGGAATGAAGCTTATCAGCAACTTCTCCCCCAGCTAGAAAATGCTTATGTAGATTATTCACGTTATAAATTGGCCGAAAACTACATAAGCGAATTGATATGGCGAAATGGAATTGAAATAGCCAATTTAGCAGGGAGGTTTGAAAAACTGGCCGATTTGTTAAATGGCGAAAGTGTTAATGAAAATAAGTTATCTAAGTTACTTGTTGATTTGAAAACAGAATCAGAACTGTTTTTCAAAGACTTCAATGCCAATGTAGACAAGGATTTAGCGATCATGCTACTATCTGAGTATAAACAAAAAATGGATATCGCTTTTCAACCTGATATCTATAAAGTAATTGAAAAGAGATATAATAATAGTAATGAACGGTACGCAGATTTCCTATTTCGTCGATCTATTTTCACAAATAAAGAAGCTATTGAAAAGCTATTAACTCTGCCAACAAAGGAGAATGCAAAAATTATCATAAAAGATCCAGCTTTTTTATTGTTTAAAAGCTTTAATGATTTATACTACAATCATATTTATAACAACATGAATGATTTGAATAGTACGTTAAATCGATTAATGCGAAAATACATGGAAGCTCAAATGGCTTTTGAGCCAGAGCATATATTTTATCCTGATGCAAACTTTACGCTTAGGTTAACATATGGAAATGTGGCTGGTTATAATGGGGCAGATGCAATTGGTTATAAATACTTTACCACTTTGCAGGGTATAATGGAAAAAGACAACCCCGAAATATATGATTACAATGTTCCGCAACGATTAAGAGATTTATACAAAACCAAAGATTATGGTGTATATGGCAACAACGGCTCACTCCCAATATGCTTTATTGCCACCAACCACACTACCGGAGGCAATTCGGGTAGTCCTGTATTAAATGCAAATGGAGAACTGATAGGTATAAATTTTGACAGAGCATGGGAAGGCGTGATGAGCGACTTGGTTTATAATCCAGCTCAGGCACGCAATATTGCATTAGATATTCGCTATGTACTATTTATCATCGATAAACTTGCAGGAGCATCCTACTTACTCGATGAAATGGATTTTGCAAAGGAATAACCTAATCATTCACAAGACCCTCTTCCCCGTTTAATAATCCTATTCAAAATTAATGGTAGTGGTGGTTTTGCTTTGATAATCCTATTCTCGGTTGAATAAAAAAATATTTTCAACCACGCAAACTAGATATAATCAACTGATTTACAAATAGCTAATCACACAAACAGATTGGCGACTCAAGAATTCGAAGCATTAATTAAAGATTTTTTTCTTTAATTAATGCTTCGAAACTTAAAAAACCAACAATCTAACACACAGCGCTTTGGGCTAATTAATGTTTTGATAAATGATAATTCGAAAGTAAATAAAGCAATTTCGACCAAAATTGATCGTTATTAACACAAATAAGCTTCAATTCGTAAGTTGTCGTATTGCTTTTTGTATCTCTTATTTATTATCTTTGTCCAGATTGAAGAAATGAATTCAATAGTAAACTCAAATAAAATATGTAAATTTTTGGCTGCTATTTTATTCTATTTAAAGCATTTACATCTTCAACACTAACAATGGATTAATTAAAAATATAGGTATAGGCGTTTAGGTCTCCCAATTTGAATAATATAATTACCTTTGTCAAATGATTGCAAGGGAAAAATTTATAGGAGTTAATTCAATAACATTTAATAGAAGATTTAAAAACAATAATGATTGTT
>JBBQUP010000137.1:0-6548 GCA_038212305.1 Bacteroidales bacterium | reverse complement strand
GACCAAATAATAGAAGGCGAAATTGAAGAGGGCAAAAACTATGAAGAGAAAGATTTTAACCGCACTATTGAAATTGTTGCACGAGAAGCAAAGCGGGTAAATATCTATTTAGACGAAGCCAACCAAAAAGAAAAGGCAATTATTTTTTGTGCCAATCAGCCACACGCTGCATTGGTAAGAGATTTAGTAAACCAATACAAGAAGAGCACCGACCCCAACTATTGTGTTCGGGTTACGGCCAACGATGGCGAAATAGGCGAACAGTTTTTAAGGGAGTTTCAGGACAACGAAAAAACAATCCCGACAATTTTAACTACATCACAAAAACTCTCAACGGGAGTTGATGCACGAAACATTCGCAACATCGTATTGATGCGCCCTGTAAACTCAATGATAGAGTTTAAGCAAATTGTGGGACGAGGCACACGCTTGTTTGATGGCAAAGAATTTTTTACCATCTATGATTTTGTGGATGCTTACCATCACTTTGCCGACCCCGAATGGGATGGAGAACCACAAGAAGAAGACCCGTGCCCCACTTGCGGACAAATACCTTGTGTTTGCGAAAGAAAACCACCACAACCTTGTTCAGTATGTGGTAAACAACCTTGTATTTGCGCTAATGAGCCTCCCACACCTTGTTATGTATGCGGTGAAAGCCCTTGCATATGCAACAAGCGAAAAAAGATTAAGATAAAGCTGCGCGACGGAAAAGAACGCGAAATACAATCGATGGTTTCCACTTCGTTTTGGAGTGCAGACGGGCGACCAATTACAGCAGAAGAGTTCTTGAATAACCTGTTTGGCGAATTACCCCACCTTTTCAAAAGCGAAGAGGAGCTGCGGTTACTATGGAGCAACCCACTTACCAGACGAACGCTATTAGCAAAACTCGACGAAGCAGGTTTTGGAAAAGAGGAGTTGACTATACTTCAAAAACTAATTGACGCAGAAAAGAGCGACTTGTTTGATGTGTTAGAATATGTGTTTAATAGCGATATTAAACCTATGACAAGGGAGGCTAGGGTTGCAGCAGCACAAGCTACAATCTTCGCATTGCTTAACAACAAGCAAAAAGAGTTTATCGAATTTGTGTTGAGCAAATACGTTGAAACCGGTGTTGATGAACTTGACCAAGAGAAGTTACCAATCTTGCTGACAAATAAATATCAATCGTTGGAAGATGCTAAAGAAATCTTGGGCGACGTAGCAAACATTAGCAAACTATTTATAGAGTTCCAACAGCATTTATATAAACAGGGAGTTGCATAACCACAGGAATAATGAAACATACAGCCCTCGCTTTGCAGCCATACAATTACTCACAAGCGTTTTGTATTTTATTGGTGTTCGTGAATGCTTCGCATTTGCCAAGCCCCACGAGCCAACGCACGGCAAAACCGACAAGAAGGTGAAAAAACTGATGACAAAAATAAAGGGCGAAGGCCTAATCGTAGCACTCCCCGCCAGCTAAGCCTCCGGGGAGAGCCTCGCACACCGGGCGAGCCTTGCTCCTAAAACGCTTCCGGTTAAAGAACTTTTACAACATTCACCATTCAAGGCACACACACGCAATATAGCAAATGTGGGTTTTCGTGTTTGTTGAAACATTGGAAACCTATATATACATTTGTGTTGGCAGTCAGTTGCACAGCAATGTATTCCTGCACTACGGCTAGCTGCAAAACGTTAGGGGCAAGGCTAAAAGAACGCACGAGAAATGAAAATGAGAAACATTTCGGATAATTAGATGAATTTGAGAATTCGAATAAATTGACGGAACTCGAATTTGAAGAATTGCAGAATATTAACTTAACACAAGTTTATGAAAAATCAATTGCTAATAAAATCAGGATTTTTAGTTCCAATAATATTCTGGCTGACAACCCTTATATGTGGATTTATAATGCCGGATTATAACCATGCTACAAGGATGGTAAGTGAATTAGGGGAAATTGGAACCGAAACTCAACATATTTTTACAGTTGGACTTATTTTGGCTTCATTTTTTAGTATCCTGTTCATTATTGGGCTGTATAAAACTTGCAAGCAAATAGGACTAAATACTATTCCAATATTAATCCTTTTGACTTTTTCTTTCTCAATATTTGGGGCTGCAATATTTCCATTTCCTCTCAGATTACATGGATTATTAGGAATGCCTTCAATACTATTGTTTTTATCACCGTTAATGACCTTGATTTTATGGAAATCTGAAATCATTTCGAATCTGAAATTCATTTCACTTTTGACTTTTATAATAATGTCGCTTGGATTTTTAATATTCGTCCCAAACTTATTGACTGATTATTTTGGAATAAAGCAACGATTTTTTCATTTTGGTTGGACTGTTTGGTTTTTATATTTGACCATTATATTTGTTAAATTAAACAAGAATTTAGAAAAGGGTTAGAAAAGAAAGCCCAGCCCCTAATCGAGCAGCCCTTCCCGCCAGCTAAACTGACGGGGAGAGCCTCTCGCACCGGGCGAGCCTTGCTCCCAAACGCTTCCGGTTAAAGAACTTTTACAACATTTACCATCCGAGGCATACATCGTATGTGCAATCCTAAAAAACCGCTCCGATGACAATGCTCTGCTGATTTGAAAGACAAAATACCCCAACGCACAAAACAACACATTTGCTAGCCCCGCCATACAGACCAACACTTTGGCTGGCAAAAGAGTTGCGTTCGTCCAACCGCACCCACTTTGTGGATAGGTTCGTGATTAATTCAGCGCCCTATATTCGACAGGCGACATCCCAACCTCCTTTTTAAACATACGGGTAAAATGTTGTGGATATTTAAAACCAAGTTCGTAGGCGATATCACTAATAGATTTATTTGGATCGTAGATTTTCTCTTTTGCAACCTCAATCATTTTTAGCTGAATATGCTCTTGTGCCGATTTACCCGTCTCTTTTTTCAATAGGTCGCCCAAATAGTTAGGCGATATAAATAATTTTTCGGCACAATAGCGAACCGATGGAAGACCGGATTCAATAGGTATCCCTGATGAAAAATACTCATCCAACACCTTTTCAAACCGAGTCAATACATCTTTATTAACATTACTTCGGGTAATAAACTGACGGTCGTAAAATCGCTTACAATAATTCAGAAACAACTCCAGATACGAAACAATAAGCGTTTTACTATGTGTGTCAATGGCATGTTCCAACTCGTAGCTAATTTTATCTAAACAGTCAGTAATAATAGCCCGTTCCCTTGCAGAAAGATGCAATGCTTCATTGACTTCGTACGAAAAAAAAGTGTAATCCTTAATATTCCGACCTAATGATGTTCCATGTATCAAATCGGGATGAAAAACCAAAGCCCTACCAATACCTCTTTGTTTTGTTTCGCTCTCGACACCATATACTTGTCCCGGTGCAATAAAAATCAAAGTACCTTCCTCGTAATCGTATGTGCTGCAACCATAAGTCATATTGCCGCATTTCGAATCTTTTAAAAATACAGCAAACACACCCAGCTGCCTTTTGAAATAGCAAAAAGGCTCTGCTTTTTCAAAATCAACAATACTAACCAATGGGTGCAAAGTCTCAACGCCAACCAAATTATTGTATTCGGTAATGGTATTTATGCGGATTATTTCACTCATAGCACATGTAATGTATTATTTGACACTACAAAATTAAGCAACTATTTGCTAGATTGTTACTCAATAAATCACAATCCGTAATAATGGTAACTAGTTCCGTAATTTGGGTATTTTCTTCCATCTTATTCCACCGTAATTTGCACTGTAGATTTTTATGGAGTAATAACTCAGAAACAAAAGAATAATGAAAAACTTCACGAATTACAACCCTGTCCGTATCGAATTTGGCAAGGGCAAAGAAGAGAATATCGGAACATATATTTCCGACTATGGCATCTCTAACGTATTGATTCTTTACGGTTCCAAACGGATTAAAAAAAGCGGTCTGTTCGATAAAGTAGCCCAATCGCTTTCCGCCAAAAAAATCACGTTCGAGGCTTTAGGCGGTGTACAAAGTAACCCTGTATTAAGCAAAGTTTACGAAGGTATTGAAATCGCCAAATCAAAAAACGTAGAAGCTGTTTTGGCTGTTGGTGGCGGTTCGGTGCTCGATTCGGCTAAAGCCATTGCTGCCGGTGCTACTTACGACGGTGATGTTTGGGATTTTTTCACAGGTAAAGCTTCGGTTAACAAGGCTTTAAAAATCTTCGACATAATAACGTTAGCGGCAACAGGCAGCGAAATGAATGCCTACGGTGTGGTTACTAACGAAAAAACGAAGGAGAAGATTAGCCTTGGCGGTTTGGCTACATTCCCAACGGTTTCGGTTATTAATCCCCAATTGCAAGCCACTGTTACCAACGATTATTTGGCCTATTCGGCAGCCGACATTTTTGCCCATAGCTTGGATATGTATTTCTCGGCCACCCATCTGCCCGATTTTATTGCCATCCATGTTGAGAATATATTGAATACCGTTATCCGCACTACCGAAATATTGCTTAACGATCCTACTGATTACGATGCACGGGCTGAATTTGCTTGGGCGGCAACACAAGCTTTAAACGGAAGCACTTTTTGCGGAATAGAGGGCAACCGTTACGACACGCACTTTATTGAACACACCCTCTCGGCCGAATACAACATTCCACACGGAGCGGGTTTGTCTATTATAGTTCCAGCTTGGTTAAAATATCAAAAGCAATATTTCCCCGAACGTTTTGAGCGTTTTTCCCAAAATATATTTAAGGTGAACGGTGCCGATGCGGGTATCGAAGCGCTGATTGCTTGGTATGTTAAAATTGGCACACCGGTAACACTCAGCCAAGGAAACGTGCCCGTAACAGACATTCCAGTGTTAGTAGAAAAACTCATGGCCATTGCTCGTTTCTGGTTGGGTAATGAGTTTTATACCAAAGAAATGGCAACCTCGGTTTTGGAAAATGCAAAGTAAACAACCACCCCTGAAACTAAAAAGATGAACATTTTTGATCGGCTCCAATCCGGTGAAGTAGTCCCTTTTAGCGACCCGCATTATGGCGAAATTCACAAAGCGGCTCATCTTACTACAAAGTTGCTGAAAGAGTTTAATGCAGCTACAGAAATAGAGCAGATGCGCAAGCTGTGGGGAACAATATCAGGCAATCCGCTACATGCAAGCACAGCAATTCAGACACCGCTTTATATCAACATCGGGCAATTCACAACCATTGGTAAAAATGTTTACATCAATAACGACTGCACGTTTCTCGACATGGGCACTATAACCATTGAAGACGATGTGCTTATTGGCCCCAAAGTAAGCCTGATTACCGAAAGCCACCCACTGAATCCGTCAGAAAGAAAAGCCCTTGTGACAAAACCGATTGTTATTAAACGTAATGCATGGATTGGGGCAGGTGCCATTATATTACCAGGCGTAACCGTTGGCGAAAATGCGGTTGTGGCTGCGGGGGCTGTTGTTAGTAAAAATGTTCCCGCCAATACAGTGGTAGCAGGAGTTCCTGCAACAATTATTAAAGCCATCATAGACAACGAAGACACAACTAAATCGTGAAATTTATGCAACGGTTAATAATCACAACTGTAATGTGTTTCATCTCTGTTTTTACTATGAATGCTCAAGTGTCCACAAAAATTACAATTAGGGCAAATTCCTTTGTCGCCACATTGTACGACAATGAAACCGCAAAAGCATTTGCGGATTTATTGCCGCTTACAATTACAATGAATGAGTTGAACGGCAACGAGAAATATCATTATCTTTCGAGTAATCTACCTGCTTCGCCTGAAAATCCATCAATAATTCATAACGGCGATTTGATGCTTTACGGCTCAAACTGTATCCTGCTTTTTTACGAAACATTCAACACCACTTACAGCTATACCAAAATTGGAACTGTCGATAACCCCACCGAACTCGAAGCCGCGCTTGGCTCGAATAACCCTACCGTTAAGTTTGAATTGGATGGCAACACCACCGGAATGGGTTCAACACAAACAAACAACAATGCGCTTATAATTTCCAACGATGGATTTTTGCAATACACCGGAGATGCTCAAAGAATCTCTCTCTTTGATATAAATGGACGATTATTAATAAGCACCACGGCTCAAGTTATTAGCTTGAACAACTTTTCAAGAGGTATTTACCTTTTAAAAATAGAATCACAGTGGCAGAAGCAAACACATACAATTAAATTTAAGTATTAACAATAAAAACAATTGGTTATGAAAAAGATAGCAATCATTGGCGCATTGTCTTTAATGATATCGGCACAAGCGTTTAGTCAAACACTAGAAAAAATGAATACAACAGAACAAAACAACCACTACACGTTTCAATTGAGCGATAAGGTAATCCGTCAGAAAGTAACATTCAAAAACCGTTACGGAATCACGCTTACAGGCGATTTATATGCACCAAAGAATCACGGTAACGAACCTTTGCCTGCACTTGCCATAAGCGGCCCTTTTGGAGCCGTAAAAGAGCAATCATCGGGATTGTATGCCAATCAAATGGCCGAACGTGGTTTTATTGCACTTGC
>JBBQUP010000136.1:0-6558 GCA_038212305.1 Bacteroidales bacterium | reverse complement strand
ACTAGCTGTTAAACCAGTAATAGCAGCAGAAGTTGTGGAAACTGAAGTTTTCAATACACCATTTTGATACACATCATAACCGGTAACGCCAACATTATCAGTAGATGCTGTCCATGACAAGCTGGTGCTTGACGAGGTTGTGTTGCTTGCTGAAAGTGTTGTTGGAGCGGTTGGGGCAATGAGGTCAGGTGTTGATGTGCCACGTCTTGGCTTCATATTATCATAGGTAGTAGAACCATGGTATAATTTAACTTCATCATAATATGCAACAGCATTATAGGTGTCGGGAGTAGTATTTCCATTATTCCAGTCGAAAGCGTAAATACCTTGTTTGAAATAAGAGAAGCTCATATTGTTGTATCCAACTCTGGTATTCAATGCACTAACAACTTTAACACCATTTTTCCATAATTCAATAGCACCATTATTTGATGAACTATTTGACCAAACCACTCTCATGACATAGTCAGTCCAAACACCTAATTCAATAGAAATAGGAACACTATTGCTTTCGCCCGAAGCGTTATTGTTCCAACGCCAAGTAAATTTGAAATAACCAACATTTGGTTTTGATGCATCTACTGACCTATAAAAAGCTAAAGGTGGATTTTCAGTATTTCCATTTAAATTAATACCATCGGGAGCATGAATTTGTATATAAATTTCTCTTCCACCGCCATCTCCGGCATTTTGTGGGCTAGCATATGCATTGTCACCACCATCCCATTTATTGCTTCCTGTACCTGGATCTGGAATATAAATACTCCAAGCATACCATAACTCAGTTGGTGAATTATTGTTATTATTAAGAGTCTGATTTGCAAATTTAAATTCAGCTCTATTACCACTTGTCTTCGCGTAATTGCCGTCACTTTGGCGGGTTTCAAAACGAATTACTCCATTTCCAGGTCTGCCAGAAACTGCTGCTGGTGTTGTTGTTAATCCACACCTGTTCGAAAAGAATTGGTATTGTGTTATTGCCAATGAACCGGCATGATCCCCTACGGCAGTATTGCCTGTTCCTCCGGTTGAAGTTGCATCGTAGTCAGCAAAAAACACTTGTTGTGCTAAATTTTTTTGTTGAAAACAAAAAGCAAATAACACAAAAATCGAAATGAATAGTTTTTTTTTCATAAACACCTCTTTTATTCGTTATTAATAGCTTAGGGCAATGTTAAGCCCTCGTAGAATTAAATGATTTAAATTCTTTATAAAAAGTTTTTAATAAAATTATTTTACAACAAGATTTTTAATGTAAGTATTTTGACCATCATTTACTTTGACAATATAGAATCCTTTATTAAGAATTAGTTGTCTGGGATTTAGTGCCGCAAGAAGAAGGCATGCATGTTCCGTCACAAATCTTAGCTGTATATTCAAGACATTGGGCTAATCGAGGCATTCCATTTACCGGCAGCAGGCTATAAAGATCTATGCCTTGTTTCCAAGCAATTTCACACGATTCAACTATTTCACCAAGTCCCATCATTGCATGATGTTGATCTCGACAAGTTTCCTGACATTCGCCACTTGTGTAACAATAAACGCCAATAGCTCCTCTTCCTGTACCAGAAGATTGTATTGAAGTAAGTCTTACCATAATTTATCAGTAGTTATCTCTACAACAAATTTAGGGTAAAACAAAAGATAAGTGTATTAAAAATCAGTTGAAAATCATTAAAAAACGACCTAAGTAGCATTAAAAATTGACCGTTCGATTTTTAATGCTATTGATAATGAATGGTTTAAAAATAATTGATGTTATTATTTTCGATTTTGATCTATGAATTCGGTGGGTATTACTCCAAAAAAATCTTTAAAATTATTATAGAAGCTTACGTAATTTGCAAACCCTACTTTATAACAAACTTCCGAAAGTGTAAAATCGCCATTAATTAAAAATAGAGCTGCTTTTTTTAATTGAACTGAACGAATGAACTCACGGATAGTTTTACCAGTAACGGCTTTTAATTTTGCATTCAATTGAGTTTTTCCTATTGACATTTTTTCTAAAAACAATTGTGACGAAAAATTCGGGTTTTCCATATTTTCCTCAATAATTATTATAGCTCTATTTAAAAAAAATTCATCGGCCGAATTCACGGAAAATTCTTTTGGGGACAGCAAAATGCTCTTACTGAATTTCTCTCGAAGCAAATTTCGTGATTTTAATAAATTACTTATTCTAGTTAATAAATAAATTTCATTAAAAGGCTTATTTATGTACTCATCAGCTCCTGTTTCGTAACCTTGTATTTTATGTTCTATTGATGCTAATGCGGTTAATAAAATTATAGGTATGTGACTTGTCCTTTCATCGGTTTTCAATTTCCGGGTCATAAGTATTCCATCCATTTCTGGCATCATTACATCACTAACAATCAAAGAAGGAATTATTTCAATGGCTTGCTCAAATCCTATACGTCCATTTGTTGCTTCAAATACAACATATTTTTGTGAAAGGAAACTTTTTAAATATGATAATAAATCGAGGTTGTCTTCTACAATTAATAATACCGGTTTGTCATTATCTGATGACTCTTGTATTAATTTATTTACACATGAAGGAGAAGTATCATCCTGAAAAACAGGAGTAACAGTATTTATTTCTTCTGTTTTATAAGAAATAACCGAAAAATTGATCAAATATTCTTTATCAACAGGCAAATGAACAATAAAACGACTACCGTTTCCAGCGCTGCTCTCAACAGTTATAGTGCCTTTATGTAAATCTATTAATTCTTTAACTAAAGCCAGTCCAATGCCTGTTCCGCATGTCTTGCTGGTATATGTATCATCGACCCGGTAAAATTGATCGAATATTTTTTCAATATGTTCCTCTGGAATACCAATTCCATTGTCTTCAACAATAAGTACCAATTGCTTGTCGATAATAGATAATTGTACTCTGATATAATTTATAGTAAATTTAAAGGCATTGGATAATAAGTTATTAACTATTTTAGTTAATTTATCCGGATCAAACCAAACTTCATTATTTTGGTGTAAGGTTTCAGCTATAAATTGAATTTGTTTTTGTTGAGCCAACCCTCTAAACGAATCTATAATATTTTCAATAAAAACTAAGACATTTCCAAAACAAATTTCCAATTTCATATTTCCGGTTTCTAATTTACGGAAATCTAATAATTGGTTTATAAGGTGTTGTAATTGCTTTGAATTGCGATCGATTAATTGATAATTATTATTTTTTTGTTCTTCGCTCAATTCATTTTCTGATGATAATAATTTGGCTATCGGACCTGTGATTAATGTAAGAGGAGTTCGAAATTCATGCGAAATATTTGTAAAAAAGGTGATTTTCATTTGTTCAACTTCAATACTTTTCTGATTCAATTCAAGGGTTTTCTCAAATTCAAGTCTTTCAAAGGCTATCTGGCTTCTTATTTTTTCTTTTTTTAATGTGTTTTTCCTTAAAATCAATAATACTATAATTAATAATAAAAAATATAAACAATTTGACCACCAGGTTTTCCACCAAGGGGGTAGGATGGTTATTTTTATAGAAACACCAGTATTGTTCCATAATCCATCGTTATTAGAAGCAATTACTTTAAATGTATATTCACCTTGATTTAAATTTGTATAAGTTGCTGAACGCTCATCGCCAACGTAATGAATTGAATTATCAAAACCTTCTAAAATATAGGCATATTGATTTTTTTCAGGAAAAATATAGTTTAATGCAGCAAACTCGAATGTAATCATCGATTCATCGTACCTAAGCTCTAATTCTTTTAACATTGAAATAGATTTAGTAAGCACAACTCGTCCATTTACTTTTTCACCAACCGGTACCGATTTCATAAATATTTTAAAATCGGTAAGTACTACCGGTGGTATGTATTGATTGTCGACTATGCTGTCGGGATGAAAAACATTAAACCCATTTGCGCCACCAAAATACATTGTGCCATCATTGTCTTTAAAACACGCATGGTTGTTAAACTGGTTACTTTGTAAGCCGTCGCCGGTATCGTAATTTCTAAAAGTATTGTTCTTCCTATCAAATTTCGAAATGCCCTTGTTTGAACTAATCCACAGATTTTTATGGCTGTCTTCCAATATACCACAAATGGCATTACCGGGCAAACCATCTTTTTCCATATAAACTTTAACTGCCTCATTTCTATAATTAAACTTTACCAATCCATTTTGTGAACCAATCCACAAATTATGATCACTATCTTCATAAAAAGCATTGATATTTTCAGCACTTGTAGTAGTCGATTTTACATATTTGAAGAATTTAATATTGTCATTATTTATTGGCTTATTATTGTCGTATGTTAACCTATTAATTCCATTTCCAACATTGCCTACCCAAATATTTCCTTCATAATCTTTGTTTAAAGCATATACGTATTTGGTTATTGAATTGGCTGGATTGCCATTTGGTTTAATGTGAATAAACTCGTTATTTTTTTTGTCGTAACAATCAATTCCTGCAAAGAATGTTGATATCCAAAGTTTTTTATTGTTATCAATAGTCATAGCCATAATGTTTGGCGACATTATACTATTGGGATTTCCCTTTTCGGGCATGAAATTTTTTATTTCATTTGTAACAACATCTATACAATGTAAACCTCCATCCCATGTGCCAACCCACAACTTTCCGTCGGTATCGGCAACTAAATCAATTACTTTAAGCGATTTTAATTTTTTGTTATATAAATAGGGTTCAATTTTCCCGGATTTACGATCGTACAAGCATAATCCTCCCCCATCGGTTCCAATCCAAAGCTTACCTCTGATGTCCTTAGCAAAAGATGTTACATAATTATTTAAAGTGTAGTTATCATCTATTATAACGCGTTGATAGTGATCAAATTTCATTTTTTTATCGAGGTAGCTGATGCCTTTCATGGTACCAAACCACAACAATTTACTTCTATCTTCGCAACATGCATAAATAGCATTTGAAGGTATAGAGTTAAATTCATTTCCACTGTTATAGAAATTCTGAAACGAATGGTTTTTGGGATTATATTTATACAATCCGTTTCCATCCGTACCAAACCACAAATCATTATTTCGATCCTGAAATCCGAAATAAATGCTGCTAAATTTGAATTCTTTTTTTGATTTTAATTCTGGAAAATGAATGATTTGCTTGTTGTTATTGTAACAAAATAAACCATTATTTGCCGTACAAATCCAAAGGTTCTTTTCGTTATCTTCTAATATATCTGATATTTGACTGTTTGCAACAGTACTATTTTCAATACTCGACGGATGTTGACTGAAAGTCTTGTTTTTAATATTAAAAAGCCATAATCCTTTTTTTGTAGCCAATATAAGGTTACCATCCCGGTTATCGAGTATTTTAGTATAGTAATCTTCTTGAATTGCTTTAGTAGTATTTTGCCTGTATTGAAAGAAACTATTGGTGGCTTTGTTGTATAAATTGAGTCCGGAATAAGTGCCTATCCATACGTTTTTAGTATAATCCATATATATACAACCAATGGAGTTATTGGAAATCTGATTTGCATAATATCGTTCAAATTTTTCAGTAGCCTTATCAAAACAGTTTAATCCTTTTTGTGTTCCAACCCATATTTTTCCATCACTATCTGCTAATAAACAAAAACCATACATCCAGTTATGCGATAAACTTGTTGAATCTAATGGATTATTTTTATAAATTGTAAACTTATATCCATCGTATTTATTCAATCCATTTTTTGTTCCAAACCACAGGAATCCTTCTTTGTCTTGAATTACACAGGTTACAATACTATATGATAAACCACTGTTTATAGAAAGTTGCTTGAATTTTAAATTCGTATTTTGGGCAGGCGAATTAAAGGAAATAATTAAACTGAAAATGAATAAAAGAATGCTGAATTTTGGATGAATACAAAGAAAAATAATATTTCTAATCATTAGTAATCAGATAATTGAATTGTAATTATTGATATTAACATAGGAATATCTTAATTTATAATGAACTCGATTGTAAATATAGGCAAGCAAATTGAAATAAAAAATATTAGATAAAAAAAAAGGTATTCAATTCAGAATACCTTTTTTTTTTATTAACACTAAATGAATTATTTTACTATAAGTTTTTGATTGAATGTATTTTGGCTATCGCTAACCTTAACAATATAGAATCCTTTATTAAGAATACCATTTGTAGTCAAGTTCATTTTCGAAGCATTTTCGATTGAACGGCTATAGAACATTTTGCCGTTGATGTCGAAAATTTCAACAGTTACCTTTTCCAATTTGGCACCAAAGTCAATGGTTAATTCACCATTTTGTGTTATAGGATTCGGATATAACCGAATATTTTTGTGAACATCCGTCATATTGTTATTTGAAAGTCCGGTGATAATACCTGTTCCGGCAACAACCAAGTTTTCGAGTTTTAAATCGCAACCTTGGGTAATAATCGAACAATAATTTAATGAAGTAACACTCGCCTGTTCTGTTCTGAAAGAGTAATTTGTTCCAATTATGACTTCTGTACCACCTTGAGGGGTAACAAAAACATCATATTTTCGTGTAGCAACATTAATTACCATT
>JBBQUP010000135.1:0-6582 GCA_038212305.1 Bacteroidales bacterium | reverse complement strand
GCGGAGAGAGAGGGATTCGAACCCCCGGTACCTCGCGGTACAACGGTTTTCAAGACCGCCGCAATCGACCACTCTGCCATCTCTCCTAAGCGTTATCGCGTTTGATAACGGCTGCAAAAATAGGGCATTTTTTTAATTTGCAAAAGAAGAAACCCTAGTTTTTTGAAAAAAAAAAAAGTTTATTTTCAACTACTTGATAATGTATTGCTTGTGCGTTTAGTTATTTTAAAATTTTCCAAATTTCATGATTACTCCAACCGAAAAACCTCTCAAAAGATCGTTTGGAGCAATGGGCGTGCCTGCATAGGTGGGATTGAGATCGGTATTTTTGTAGTTTAATTTAATATCTGAGGTTAAACGGTAATTGGCTGTTAAAGCAATCCGCATAAAGCGTACAATATTAAACTCCAGTTCAACTCCGGGTTCGAACACAAAAAAAGCATAACTATCTTCATCGTATTTCTGGAAATCTTGATTGTTAGTATTATTATAGTCTCCCCAGTGTTTTACATACCCCAATCCGCCAGCTCCAATTAATATTGGAAATGAAAGATGGATAGGTTGCTTTCCCCATACAATTGGCTCCAGATAAAACCCTCCATAACCACCTGCATATTCGTAGTCTTCACCTAAATTAGCGTCTAAAACCGGAGCTGTAATAAATCCTTTTCCACCAAGACCGATGGCTAAATTATGATTGAGAACAACTGCGCCTCTGGCACCCATAAAAATAGCATCCAAGTTATTTACTTTTCCATAGTTAAAACTTAGAGCCCCAAATCCACCAATGGTTTGTTGACCTGTTTTTCCGAAAAGTGTTTTGATTTCATCGTTTGATGTTTGTTCTTGAGCAAAAATCGTTAGGGAGCTAAATGCCATAACGATAAGTAAATTAGCTAATTGTTTCATATTAATAGTTTTAAAATTTTGTAATTTATTTGTAAATAGAATTAGTTTTTATTGATAACGTAGGCAATGCCAAGCGCAACGCTGTTTGAATTAATCCGGAAATATCTGGGACCAAAAAACTCGAAATTTGGCATCAAGTCAAATGATAATACAAATGGGTGTTTTAAAAACCTGTATTCCAACCCGATATAAGCATCGGCGCCCACGGATAAAAAATGTTTTAAATGCTTTCGAGGAGGGTCGAATGGTGTAAATATATTGTATATTGAATATTTGTGATACCAAGCTACATGTGCACCATATCCATAGCAGAAAAACCATTTGCTTGATCTTTCAGGGAAAGCAGGTGTTTGGTACAATCGTATTAGAGTGCTGCGAACTTCATTACTATTCCATTGAAAATGACCTTCGTATCCTGATTCGAAGCTGGTTAGGTATTTTGTTGAAACACCCCAGTATTTGCCATTGGATAGTTTAACTGTTTGCTGATAATCTTGCGACCATGCCAATGATGGAAGTAAAACAAGGGAAAGCACAATTGTTAAGTATAGTCGTGTCATAAAACTTCAATTATTTATGAGATATTGTTAGATCCGAATCACTGTTGTTGATAATAAGCTGACTTTGAAATGGTTCTTTTCCAAATTGAAAATTAACCGGGTTGTTTTCGATCGTGTATTTATAGTTGCTTAGCAATGGTTTTAAATCGGTAGGTAAATTGATTTGCGTATTTTTAGCTTGAATAACTGCTGTATATGATTTAGGAGAAATCATTTTCAAATTCACATCGCACATTCTGCTGTCAATTATTAGTTTTGTCAACTCACGGCTTGCCGATAAGTTTGAAACTTTTCCATATTGAAAATTTAGTTGACCTGTTTTGTTAATGTCTAATTGTCGAATAGTCGAGAAATAGGTTGTAAGAAATAATTCATCAACGTTTTGGATGGTGAGCTGATCGCGACGCGAGTCAATTCGAAGGGTGCCACATTGATCGATAATAATAGTGGATGATTTGGTGTTGATGAGTAAGTTATTTGATGATTCGCATTGCAATTCAACAAAGTTTAAATCTAAATCGCCTTGGGCTATTTTTTTGAGATAAGCATTGCCAAACGATTGTTTTAGGTTTAACGTTGCATTGAAGTCACCAGTTTGTAAATTCCCATTGGATAAGTCAATGGTTATATTTCCAGAAAGGGTTGGTAGAATTATGTCGCCATATTTTAACTCCAATGTTAAGTTTATATAGGTCGGCATGGTGATTTTATAATTAATCCGCGATTGCAAGTTCTGTGGATCTAGGTAATTGGTTGCTTCTTTAACATTTTTAATTAAAGATGAATGTTTTTCACTAAATAGTGTCTGAACCTCTAAACCACTCGGTATTTGAGCAAAACGATAGCTGATATTGTCACGAATTTTGGCAAGTTTCACAGGGTTTTTCTCATTAATGGTTTGTGTTATTTCAAACCTTATCGAATCTTTATCCCATAGTTCCACCCTTAAGTTTCCATATTTATTTGAAACAGAAATTTTTGACGTTGGCGATACTCGAAAAGCACGTACGATTGTTTTAGTTTCAACAGTTGATTGTGCTCCTAAAGCGAAACAAATAAACCAGGCCAGTAGCAGTGAGATATGAAAAATTTTATATTTCATGTGTTTCGGTTTTGGATACTTTTTTTTGTTCATCCAAATAGGATAGGATCTCTTCTAGAATACTAAGTTTGAGACGATAATTTTGTATCATAGCGTCCACAACTTCTCTGTTGTCGATTTGATCTTTTAAATCGGTTTTCAGAGCTATCATAATGCTGTCTAATCCAACTAAATCATGATTCATTTCACGAATTAAAGAATGGTTCGTTGACGTTAGTTGCATTATTTCTTTTTGTTTGAATTGTATTTGAGTTTCATAAAACATTGCGGTTTCATTGTATTCGCTCATTTCAGTGGTTAATTCCAAATTGGTTGATTGTGATTGGTTTCTGTTTGTAATAATTGGAATCGCTACTAATAGTAACATACAAGCTGCCGCTGCAATTACGAGCCATGGATGTATTGTCAGCCTATGTTTTTGCTGTTTATTAAATTCAATCTTCTCCCAAACACGTTCTGGTGGGGGAAGTAAATCAAACTCCTCGCGGTTATTTTTGATGAAATCATCCAGTCTACCGTTCATAATCTAAGGTTTAGTTGGTTGAATTTCCAAGGTTAATAATCTCTATTAATTTCTTTTTTGCTCTCATTAGTTGAGTTTTACTTGTCGATTCGCTAATTCCAATAATGGATGCAATCTCTTCATGATCATAACCTTCCATCAGATAAAGCGAAAAAACCGTTCGATAACCATCAGGTAAAAGTGCCATGGCGTGTCGGATTTTATCAACACTGTAATCTGGCTCTAATGCTTCGGAATCGTTATAATGTTCTGATTCATTTTCGTCATAGTTTGAAAGTGTATCATGATATTCGAGTTGTGCTTTTCGTCTTTTTAATTCATTAATGCATTTATGAATCGTAATCTGTTTAATCCAAGCTCCCAAAGTTGATTCGAAACGAAAAGTTTCTAGTTTTTTAAAGACATCACTAAACGATTCTTGCAACATATCTTCCGCATCATGATAATTGTTCATCAGTCTAACACATATATTAAACATAGCTTTTGCGTATAGCCCATATATTTGCTTTTGAGCAGCTAAGTTTCCTTTAATGGCTTGTTTTGCCAATTCAAAATGTATGTCCGACTGAATAGGATTCAATTAACTTGATTTTTATTAAATGACAGAATAAAAAATTTAGGGTTGCATCTGAACGAGATTTTTTTTCTTTTTTTATATCGTCCATCCTTAACAATATCAAAATGGATATGATTAAATTGATATAAGTAAACATGACAATATAAAGTGTCGGCTTTGGTTTTCACGATAGCTATTTTTCGAATATTCTCTTTTTCAACACAATAAGCATGTTTGTATTTATCTACAAATGTTATTGTTTTAGCAAAATGCATCATTTTTAAGATATAGCCAGACACTGGTTTGTATCTTTTGTGAATAACTAATGCAGGTTAATTAATTGAGTTTGCGTCAATAATTTGATGTCAAAATTAAGGTATTTATTAAAAAGTATTTTAATATTGAGAATCACTGGATTGAATGATAGACTTAATTGATATTGTCATTTTTTCAAACATACTACTTGTTAGTAGGGGGTAGTTGTTTGAAAGATAGTATATTTTTTGTTGATGGTATATAAATGTAGGGGTGTTTCAAATTTATTTATATAAAATTTTGAAAAAGGGTATTAAATTAATATATTTGCATCGAGAAAAAAAGACAAATCAATACAATTTAAATATGAAGAGGAGATTATTATTTACGACTTTAATGTTGGCTGTAGCTGGAACTGCTATGGCTGCTGACACACCGGTGATTGATAGTGGTGCTACAGCTTGGATGATTACATCAACAGCTTTAGTGTTATTAATGGTTCCAGGGTTGGCTATGTTTTATGGCGGCTTGGTTCGTTCGAAAAACGTTTTGGGAACAATGATGCACAGTTTTGTAGCCATGGGGGTTATGAGTGTGTTATGGGTAGCTGTGAGTTACAGTATGACTTTCGGATCGAATGTTCTGGGAGGATGGTTTGGATGGAACAGCGACTACCTTTTTTTAAATGGTATCGATGAGTCGATATTACCTGGAGGCGTACCTGAATATGTTTTTTCGATGTTTCAGGGAAAATTTGCTATTATAACTCCAGCACTTATTGCAGGCGCATTTGCTGAGCGCGTTTCGTTTAAAGGATATATTATTTTTATAACTGTTTGGGGATTATTGGTTTATAATCCACTTTGTCATTGGGTTTGGGCCGAAGATGGTTTCTTGTTTAACTTAGGTGCAAAAGGAGCAATTGATTTTGCCGGTGGAACTGTTGTTCACATTTCGGCAGGAGTGAGTGGTTTGGTAGCCGCACTTTATTTTGGAGCTCGCAGAGGATATCCAAAGCGGCAGATGCGTCCAAACAACTTAGTAATGACCTTAATGGGTGCTGGATTATTATGGGTAGGATGGTTTGGTTTTAACGCAGGTAGCAGTATTTCAAGTGGATTGAGTACAGCACAAGCATTAACGGCAACGCAAGTAGCTGCGGCAACTGGTGCATTGGCTTGGATGTTTATCGAATGGTATCATTTGGGTAAAGCCACTGCCTTAGGTTTTGTATCGGGTGTATTGGCAGGACTAGTTGCTGTAACTCCTGCTGCAGGTGTTGTTCAGCCATATGGTGCCATGTTATTAGGTATTGCAGCTTCTATTATTTGTTACATGGCCATTATGCTTAAAAATAAACTAGGCTACGACGATAGTTTGGATGCCTTTGGTATTCATGGTGTTGGCGGAATCGTTGGAGCATTATTATTGACCTTTTTAATTCGCGATAGCTGGATGGCCGATGCAGCCTTGGTAAACGGAGGTTCATGGAGCGTTTGGCAGCAGTTTGGTGTGCAGGCTATTGCAGTAGGTGTAGCAATTGCATATGCAGTTATAATGACTCTTATTTTAGTATGGCTTATTGATAAAACATTTGGATTTAAAGCAACAACTGAAGAGGAAATGCAAGGATTAGATCATGCTTATCATGGCGAACGTGGTTATGGTATGTTAAATCCTAATTAATCATTGTCTTTTCACCATTTTTTTTTGAGAGATTTAAATTTTACTTGTTTTTTATTAAATACATCATAACATATGAAACATCCATGCAAAGGTAAATTGGCACACAGGTGGATGGGTATTGGCGGGAATTCGGAAATTATTTAAGTTCTGAAAATCAGTCTTGTGTCTTGATACTTGATTCTTAATACTAATTTTTAACACATGAAACTAATTACAGCCATTATAAGAAGTCACCAACTCGATCAGGTTCGGGAGAGCCTCATTGAAGCTGGCATTGAACGAATCACTGTTAGTCGTGCTTCGGGACATGGAAAACAAATGAAAGAAGAGGTTTATCGTGGAGCTAAGGTTATTCCTGGTTTGATACCAAAAATTAGGGTCGAAATAGCCGTTAACGATGAGTTTGTTGATATTACTGTGAATGCTATTATAAATGCAGCTCGATCGCACAATGGGTCAGATGGAGAAGTAGGTGATGGGAAAATATTTATCACCGCATTAGAAGAGTGTATTCGCATTCGTACAGGCGAAAAAGGAGGATTAGCTATTTAATCTTTCGATAAATTATAAAAGAAATCCCTGCGCGTAACCGATGAATTGCAGCAGGGATTTTTGATTTATTTTTTTGTCGATCTTCGATTCGTGAAATTAGTGGATAGTCATTTTTTCACATAAACCCTGTGCGTCACACTGTCTTTGCGTTCAGTTCTTAAAACCCCAACTCGCGTAGCGAAAGTGCGTTGGCTATGATGAAACGGCGAGCAGGAGCAGGCCATGCGGGTAGTAGCATCGTTTCATCTTGATTTTTTTGTTACTTTTTGTATCAAAACAAAAAGTAAGGAGATTCAATTCGCACTAGATATTTTAATACTTAAGGTCTGCGGAAAAACTTAAGCAGCTTTATTTTCTAATTTTCCCGTAGGGAATTAATATCAATAGAGAATCATGTACGATTGATTGTTTTGCCCGTAGGGCATTAACATTCATGCAT
>JBBQUP010000134.1:0-6816 GCA_038212305.1 Bacteroidales bacterium | reverse complement strand
CCAACCTGCACCTGTATGTCTAATAATTTCTGCTGCTTCGCAAAAGGTAGCACCAGTCCATCCTGTAACAACAATATTTTGTCTTGCAGTGCTATTACCTTCAACAATACTAGTTAGTACATTTGACCATGCATTCATAATCTCGATTGCCTTATTCGCATTTGCCTGATTTCCGGTTATATACCAAATTAGTGCATGGGTGTAAGCAGCTACTGCATCAGTACCAAAGCCTCCACTTGTTCCTCCATCGGCATACACAACAGCTGCGGCATGGTTTGAATATGTGAGGCTTGAATACTTTTCTAAGTATGTCCAATTTAACATAGCATCATAAGCTGCTTTACGAGGTTGAGTTCCAGCATTAACTTCTTGTTTTATCTTATCCAGCTCGCTCGTGTTTAACCCAAGACCAGGATGTACAAACTGTGCACTAACGCTCCCCAAAAAGAACATACTAAACAATAAGCATAGTGAAATTCTTGTAGACATTTTCATAATTTCAATTTTTAAATTTGTTTCTAAATCATAAACAATGCGAATTTAGGTTAAAGTTTTACTTGCAAGATGACTGAGCATTCGTTTCTACTTTCTTATGGTTCACAAACAAAAAGATCGTAAAATAAATAGATGATTCTTAAAATATGTTGCATAGTCGAACATGAAAAACCCCTTTAATTTTTCATGCAGTTAAATTTAATTTCACGCAACTACTGAAAAACCAATTTAAAGTAAACAGATAAAAATTTATTGCTTCAGCTTTTAATCGCTGAAGCATTTTTCTTAAATTAAATCTAGCTGCTGCCAGTATCGTATTGATTAAATCACCTTGTTCATGTAATAAATAGTTACGACTCAATCGGTGATCTTTCTTTAAATGGCCTATAATTGGCTCAATACCTACACTTGCTCTGAACCATCTTCAGTATTTCTGTTTTTGGAAGTTACTCGTTTTGCTTGGTAATTTTGAAGGAGCTACTATTTGTGTGTCATTAACAACCTTTCGCCCTTTGTAGCATCTATCAACGATTCCTGCAATAATGCTTATTCTGCGAGCTGCCATGCGTGCCTTTTTTCGTCGTTTGGGATGAGTGTGAAAACGTTGATCAATCATCAATTGATTAAGCTCTCGTCGATAACTGTAACGCAGTTCAATTCCTTCATCATTGGCTATTTCTCGACACTTCTGGATTATTCTCTTTCGTCATTTGGCATCGGTGGGATAGGTTATGTTTTTTTCTTGAACACTTCTGCTCGGCACCCTTATCTCCAATCCGTTTGCGAAACTTGATTAGTTCGGTTCTGTCAAATGGTAAATCATGACTAAAATACGTTTCTCCTCAGAAATATTGCCAATAAAGATTTTCAACCCAACGATCCAAAATACTTTCGTCACTTTTATTAAACATCCGCTTAAGCATGATAATACCTGAAATTGTGCGGATTGGAACACATGAACAACCATTATCCACACAACAATAAGTACCTAATGTTGCTCCAGCAAATCCCAATTTATTTTTCTCAAAAGCAGTATGAGTTCATGATTATCTTTTAAAAACTGTTTAAGGGGCGTTTTAAACAATTCTAATTGAGGTGTTTTAGCTATTTTTCCAATCATTTCTACAAGGTTTTTAAGCAATTTATTAAAAACCTTGCAATAATATTGTCCTTTTAAAACCAAAGTTACAAACAGATAATTGTTAATAATCAGCGTTTTAAAGAAGATGAAAACCTTTTTTCACGTTCGACTAAATAGAAGTCATTTGTCTTTTCTATTTGAAAATTGAGAAGGAGTTTCGCCAAATTGTTCTTTAAAACATCGCATAAAATGATTTGCGTTTTTAAAACCAACTAAATATGAAATTTCTTTTACTGAAAAATCTGTTGATGAAAGCAATTTAGCTGCTTTTTTGAGTCGTATTATCTTAACAAATTCATGTACCGACTTTTCGGTCAAAGCTTTTATTTTAGCGTATAAAAAAGTTCGGCCAATCCCCATTTCCTTTGCAAGCATTTCAGCATCAAAATCTTCATCTGCAATAAATTTCTCAATGATATCTAACACACGATTAAGGAAAGTTTCATCAGAATTTGTTGGAGCAATATCATTTATTTCGTCTAATGGTTTTTGAGAAAATCGCAAACGCATTTTTTTTCTTGAATCCATTAAATTTTGAACTCTCACTTCGAGTAATTTAACACTAAATGGTTTTGTAACATAATCATCAGCTCCTGTTTCATATCCTTTAATTATATATTCTTCCGATGAGCGCGCAGTCAAAAGGATCACAGGTATATGGCTAATATATTCATTTGTTTTTAATTTGTAACAAAATTCCAAACCATCGATTTTTGGCATCATTACATCACATATAATAATATCTGGATAAGCTGAAGCTGCGATTTTTAAAGCATCTTCCCCATCCCTCGATTCTTCAATTCTAAATTGTTTTGTAAAGATACTTTTCAAATACTCACGTACATCTTCATTATCGTCAACTATTAACATAAGTGGTTTGTGTGTTGAATCAGGAGATTCGCTAATATTATTTTGAACGTTTAATGACTCATTGTTTTCCGAAAGAAATTTGAACTCAGAGCCCCCGATTAAAGGCTTTTCTGTTTGTTCTTTAAGTTCATCAACGTTATAGTATTCTTTAGAAATAGGAAAGGATACTGTAAACGTAGTACCTATATCTTCATCACTTTGAACCGAAATTGTTCCATGATGCAATTCAATAAGATTTTTTACTAAAGCAAGACCAATTCCTGTTCCTATTTGATGATGAATTCCTTTAGGGTTAATAATTTGATAGAAGCGATCGAAAATATAATTTAAATGTTCTTTAGCAATACCAATACCATTGTCCTGAACTTTTATTTCTATTACATTTTCAATAATTTGAGTATCAATCGAAATCCTTCCCTTTTCAGCAGTATACTTAAACGCATTTGATAAAAGATTGCAAATAATTATTTCCACCTTCTCTGCATCAAACCAAGCTTGAGATGTATTAATTTTATGATTAATTTGAAATGTAATATTTCGTTGCTCGGCATATCGCTTAAACGAATCGCAGATAGAATTGATAAATTGACAAATATCATTTTGTGAAACATTTAATTGCATTTTTTGAGCTTCCAATTTGCTAATGCCCAAAATTTGATTAATCAATTGTAATAAGCGCTGAGCATTTCGCAACATAAGCCGAAAAGTATTTGCATACAGATTTAACTTTTCATTTGCAATAAATTGTTCAAGAGGGCCAATAATGAGTGTTAAAGGAGTTCTAAGTTCATGGGAAATATTTGTGAAAAAGGTAATTTTCATTTGTTCAACTTCAATATTTTTCTGATTCAATTCGCGGGTTTTCTCGAATTCAAGTCTTTCAAGGGCAATCTGGCTTCTTATTTTTTCTTTATTTATAGCTCTCCTTCTATAATAATAAAGCATTGCTAAAACCACTAACAAATATATAACGTATGCCCACCATGATTTCCACCAAGGGGGCAGGATGGTTATATTTATAGAAACACCAGTATTATTCCATAATCCATCGTTATTAGAAGCAATTACTTTAAATGTATATTCACCTTGATTTAAATTTGTATAAGTAGCTGAACGCTCATTACCAACGTAATGAATTGAATTATCAAAACCTTCTAAAATATAGGCATATTGATTTTTTTCAGGGAAAATATAATTTAATGCAGCAAACTCAAATGTAATCATCGATTCATCGTACCTAAGTTCTAATTCTTTTAACATTGAAATAGATTTAGTAAGCACAATTCGTCCATTTACTTTTTCACCAACCTGTACCGATTTCATAAATATTTTAAAATCGGTAAGTACTACTGGAGGTATGTATTGATTGTCGACTATGCTGTCTGGATGAAAAACATTAAACCCATTTACACCACCAAAATACATAGTGCCATCATTGTCTTTAAAACACGCATGGTTGTTAAACTGGTTGCTTTGTAAGCCATCATCTGAATCGTAATTTCGAAAAGTATTGCTTTTTCTATCGAATTTAGAAATACCTTTATTTGAACTAATCCAAAGGTTTTCATGGCTATCCTCCAAAATACCACAAATGGCATTACCGGGCAAACCATCTTTTTCCAAGTAAACTTTAACTACTTCATTTTTATAATTAAACTTCACCAATCCATTTTGTGAACCAATCCATAAATTAAAGTTACTGTCCTCAAAAAATGCCGTAATACTCTTGTGTGCTAAAACAAGATTGTTTGAATATCGATATAATTTAATGTTTTTGTCATTTATTGGTTTATTTTTATCATATACCAATCTGTTTATTCCTGTTCTTAAGTTTCCAATCCAAACATTGCCATAACTATCTTTATTTAAAGCATATACATAATTTGATATTGTTGTATATATATCATTACTTGGAAGTATATGAAAGAATGATTCGCTATTTTTATCAAAATATGAAATTCCATCCAAAAATGATGCAATCCAAAGATTGTTGTTATGATCTATTGTCATAGCCATAATGTTTGGCGACATTATGCTATTGGAATTTCCCTTTTCGGGCATGAAATTTTTAATTTCATTTGTAATAACATCTATACAATGCAAACCTCCATTCCATGTACCAACCCATAGCTTTCCTTCGGTATCGGCAGCTAAATCAATTACTTTAAGCGATTTTAATTTTTTGTTATATCTATAGGGTTCAATTTTCCCGGTTTTACGATCGTACAAGCATAATCCTCCCCCATCGGTTCCAATCCAAAGCTTACCTCTGCTGTCCTTAGCAAAAGATGTTACATAATTATTTAAAGTGTAGTTATCATCTATTATAACGCGTTGATAGTGATCAAATTTCAATTTTTTATCGAGGTAGCTGATGCCATTCATGGTACCAAACCACAACAATTTACTTCTATCTTCGCAACATGCATAAATAGCATTTGAAGTTATAGAGTTAAATTCATTTCCACTGTTATGGTACTTCTGAAACGTATGGTTTTTGGAACTATATTTATACAATCCGTCTCCATCCGTACCAAACCATAAATCATTATTCACATCCTGAAACCCGAAATAAATGCTACTAAATTTGAATTCTTTTTTTGATTTTAATTCTGAAAAATGAATGGTTTGATTGTTGTTATTGTAACAAAATAAACCATTATTTGCCGTGCAAATCCAAAGGTTTTTCTCGTTATCTTCTAATATATCTGATATTTGACTGTTTGCAACAACACTATTTTCAATACTCGACGGATGTTGACTGAAAGTCTTGTTTTTAATATTAAAAAGCCATAATCCTTTTTTTGTAGCTAATATTAGGTTACCATCCCGTTTATCGAGTATTTTAGTATAGAAATCTTCTTGAATTGCTTTAGTAGTATTTTGTCTGTATTGAAAGAAACTATTTGTGGCTTTGTTGTATAAATTGAGTCCGGAATAAGTACCTACCCATACGTTTTTAGTATAATCCATGTATAGACAACCAATGGAGCTACTGGAAATCTGATTTGCATTATATCGTTCAAATTTTTCAGTAGCCTTATCAAAACGGTTTAATCCATTTTGTGTTCCAACCCATATTTTTCCGTCATTATCTTCTAATAAACATGAACCATACATCCAGTTATACGATAAACTTGTTGAATCTAATGGATTGTTTTTATAAATCGTAAACTTATATCCATCGTATTTATTCAATCCGTTTTTTGTTCCAAACCACAGGAATCCATCTTTGTCCTGAATTACACAAGTTACAATACTATATGATAAACCATTGTTTATAGAAAGTTGCTTGAATTTTAAATTACTATTTTGTGCAAGCAGATTAAAAAAAACAATAAAACTGAGTATGAATAAAATATTACTTAATTTCAGGGGAATACGAAGAAAAATAAAATTCATAAACATTAGTAATTAGATAACCGAAACATAATTATAAATTGAACCAATCAAATTGAATGAAAAATATTAGATAAATAAACGGTATTTTATTGAATATCCTTTAAAAAAACGACTTGCTTAACCTTAAATTTCTGATTATTTATGCTTTGACTATCGCTAACCTTAACAATATAGAATCCTTTATTAAGAATACCATTTGTAATCAAGTTCATTTTCGATGCATTTTCGATTGAACGGCTGTAGAACATTTTGCCGTTGATGTCGAAAATTTCAACGGTTGCCTTTTCCAATTTGGCACCAAAGTCAATGGTTAACTCACCATTTTGAGCCAATGGGTTAGGATAAACGCTGAGTTTCATGTTCGAAGACAATGCGATTTCAGCACTATTTATATTAGCCGATTTCAACACACCGTCAATCATAAAGTTGGTAATAGCTATACAACCAACTTCGGTTTTGATACAACGATTAGCCAATGAAGTAACTGCGGTTCTGAAAGCGTATTGACTACCAATGGTTTGTTCTGCACCGCCGTTGGCTCTTACATAAATGTCGTATTTATCGGTTGTGGTGTTGATTACCAAACGGAAATGATATGCAGTGTTTGGTGTGTAAGCAACACTTGTAGCAGCAGCATAAGCAGCGCCATTTCGAGCATCAATGGTATTGGAAGTATTGAACCTAACAATAACAGACATAGTTGTGTATGCCGAAGTTGTTGCGCTGTTCAAGCTAAATACACCATCCATAGCGGCAGCACCAGGAACTGCATCAAACTCGGCAGTAAATGTACCCGAAGTAGCAGTAAATGCTGTGTTGGTATAAGCAATTGGGCCACCTGTACAAGTAGAAGCTGTTTTGGTAGCAGCACTATTGCTTGCAGCAGAAATATTGCCGGCAGCATCTTT
>JBBQUP010000133.1:0-6936 GCA_038212305.1 Bacteroidales bacterium | reverse complement strand
GCTATATAACAACACTTTAATGCTCGAACGATTTATGTGCGTGTTTGCTATTAATCCATACACTGCAAAAAATCAGAAAATTGTCAAAGAACTTTTGGATTATGGCAAAATTGCCGCATAAAATTTAACGAACTATTGATTATAAGAAGGTTCAATTTAATGGGCTCAAAAATTGGGTGACTGTCTCTGTTAATTCCAGCGTAGTAATAAATTAAATTGTTTTGCGTTTTAAAGATAAACAATGTCCATCGATTTTTTCGAAGGCTAATTTATTTTATACATTTTTCTATCCTTTCTGCATTTTGTTATCTTTGCCCAAAACAATTACTTATCATTTAATTATGGTTGCATTTACTAAAGCAGGATTGCTCGTCTTTTTTTCGATGGTTTGTATTCTTGCACAAGCTTCAATGAAAAATAATTCGCCTCAGGAATACATTAATGCTTATGGTAAACAGGCGGTGTCAGAGATGAAACGATCTGGTGTGCCTGCTAGTATAACACTCTCACAAGGTATGTTAGAGTCGAATAATGGAAATAGCACCCTAAGTCAAGAGGCGAACAATCACTTTGGAATTAAATGCCATGTTGGGTGGTCGGGGAAGAGTATTTATAAAGATGATGATCAGGCTAATGAATGTTTTAGACATTATAATTCAGCCATTGAATCTTATGCCGATCACAGCGATTTTTTACGTTCGCGTGATCGTTATGCCTTTTTGTTTGACTTAAAAACGACCGATTATAAAGGATGGGCGAATGGATTAAAACGAGCTGGTTATGCTACAGATCCTGCATATCCCAATAAATTAATTAAGATTATTGAAAACTACGAGTTGTATAAGTTTGATCAGGTTATCAATCCTGAAGATATTGAAACCATGGATGATCAAATGGTAAATAAACGTCGACGAATTGATGATTTTGTTATTTCCAGAGGTAAAGTGCATGAGGTGAAATACAACAATGGCATCAAATACATCGATCTTAAAGCGGGTGATTCATTTGAAGGTATTGCTAAAGAATTTGATTTGCGATCATGGGAAATTCCTCAATACAACGACTTGCCTACAGGCACTAAAATTGCCGATTGTACCTATTTATATGTTTCGGGTAAGCGCAATAAGGCACATCGCGATCATACTTTGCATACCGTAAAACCAGGAGAGACTTTGCAATATATTTCGCAAAAATATGGTGTTAAGCTCAAGCGATTGTATTATTACAATAATTTAAGCGAAGGAGCTAAAATTAATGCTGGCGATGCAATTAAGCTAAGAAGTAAGAAGTAGTAACTTGCTGGGTATTATTAGCTAGTCGTGATAAATAGGGTCTGCTGAAAAACTAAAGCAGCTTTATTTTCTAATTTTCCCGTAGGGAATTAATATCAATAGAAAATCATGTACGATTGCTTATTTTCTTGTAAGGCATTAACATTCATGCATTTAGGTTAATCCCCTACTGGTAACAAATTATCTCAGCATTAATTTCCTATTGATATTTATCCCCTAACGGGGAATTTATAATTTAATAAGTCAATGGGTTATGTAATATTTTCTCTATTCTCTTGCATTTGGCATCTATAAAAATCAAGTTATTTAATTGTAATAGAATGAAATAATATTTTTTCAGCAGACACTAAATAAAATGTAGAATTACAGAAATGAACTTTCTATTCTTATTATTGGAGACCACGCCGAAAAGACGGAGTTCTTTGATTTTCAGCTTTTATACCCCTGACCCATAAAGGGGAACTCGTTGAATATCAAAGAACTTCTTAAAGTCTCCTTTAGGGGATTTAGGGGTTTTAACTTTTCGGAGTTGACTTATTATTGAACTTTGTAAATTTAATAAGGTTTGATTTTTAATGAATCATACCGCCAAGAATCCGCAACTTCGCAGGGCTAAAATGGGTCTTGAATGCCAAAATAGTTCGAAATCAGAAAAATGCGCTTCAAAATCTGTTTTAAGTTGCGAATAGGTGATAAGTTCTGAATTATATATCGACGATTGATTTAGTGCTTCTAACAACCAAATTCCTTCCATCTTATCGATGGTTATTAATACATCCTTAGCTTTAGTGTGAATGGTTATGTTAAGTAATTGTCTGGTTTCGCCTCGTTTTGTTTTAGAAATTTCGGTTACGGTAGGTGTCTCGCCCATCCAAATTATTTTGGCAGTTGGTTTGATGGCTAAAAAGGGGAATGTTGATATACTCCGATGTATAAAGTTAATGGGGAGGGTGGTTTTTGGTGTTTTAAAATCAAACCATTCCTGCACAGGTAAATCAAACCCAATGCCATGCATGAAATTTAAGACCGATTTTTTTAATCCATAGCTAAATTTCGAATGATCGATGCCCGTTTTATCATTGAATTGTACGTCGTTATTCGCGAATGTAATTTCATGGTAATCAGGTGAAATACCGTATTTTTCAGGATTTAAACCAATGGGACTGTGGGCTGTGAGTGCAAATTTATGCCAGAAAGCCGAGTGAATTGCTCCTTGTTCAAATAGTTGACGAACCATTTCAAGACTGTCAATTGTTTCTTGAACTGTTTGCGATGGAAAACCATACATTAAATATGCATGGACCATCATGCCTGCCTGAGTGAAATGGTTTGTCACCTGCGCAACTTGCTCAACCGTTACTCCCTTGTTAATTAAGCTAAGTAAACGATCTGAAGCAACTTCTAATCCCCCCGATACGGCTATGCATCCCGAGGCTTTAAGTAATTGACAAAGATCTTGCGTGAAACTCTTCTCGAACCGAATGTTTGTCCACCAAGTAACAATTAATTTGCGTTTAATAATTTCAATGGCCAAATCACGCATTAAAGCTGGAGGAGCAGCTTCATCAACAAAGTGAAATCCACGTTGGTTGGTTTGTTCGATTATCTGCTGCATTCTATCCACAATTAACTCAACCGCATACGGTTCGAACGATTGAATGTAATCGAGCGTTGTATCGCAAAAAGTGCATTTACCCCAATAACATCCGTTGGCCATGGTTAGTTTGTTCCAACGTCCATCGCTCCAAAGACTGTGCATTGGGTTAGCCATTTCAATCACCGATATGTAATTGGATAAATATAAATCAGAGTAATCGGGCGTTCCTGTTTCGTTGGGCTTAATATCGTTTTGTGTAGATGAGTTGCAAAATTCCACCTTTCCGTTGAGACGTATAAATGTACGTTTGAAATGATTGGAATTGGAAATTTCAGGATTTAATAAATTAGTGATGATTATCTGTAATGGTAATTCCCCTTTATCGAGGGTGATATAATCGAAAAAATCGAATACTCTAGGGTCGGTAAGACTTCGTAATTCGGTATTGGCAAATCCACCCCCCATGACAATTGGTATGTGTGGAAAACTGCTTTTTATAAATTGAGCACATCGAAGGGCACTATATAAATTGCCGGGAAATGGCACCGAAAAACAAACCATTTTGGGTTGAATCTCATGGAGTTTGTTTTCTAATATTGTTAATGTGATGTTATCGATAAATGTTGGGTGATGAAGCAGTAATTCGTAAAGCTCATCGAACGAATTGGCACTTCGCCCCAGTTGTTCGGCGTAACGACTAAATCCAAATTTATCATCCACGCATTCGCTAATAATATCGGATAAATCTTCGAGATATAAAGTAGATAAATGCTTGGCTTTATCTTGGAAGCCCATTTCACCAAAAGCCCATTCTAGGTCATTAGGCTCATTAAAGCGAGATGCTTGTGGCAGAAAATTATGTGAGCAAATTTGATGTGCTAAGGTTTGATTTTTATTTTGCAAAAAGAGGATAACATTATCAATCGTTTTGAGATAATCATTTTTTAATCCTACAATACGCTTCGAGTTTTCAGAATAACTATTGTTTTGCTGGTGTGCAAATTCGAAAACTTTTTGAAGACCTTTTTGTGAAAAAACAGCTAGAATAACTTCAATACCCAAATCCATTTGAAAAGATGATACACTAATTGTATTCAAAAATCCTTTTAAATAGGGAGTTGCCGGATATGGCGTATTAAGTTGTGTAAAAGGAGGGGTTATGAGTAGAATATCTTTCACTTGATAAGTTGTTTACTATTTTCTCAAATACGGAGGGTTAAATTACATATAAATAAATTGACATAAAATGACAGAAGCTGCCTATTAAAACTAGTAAATGAAAGGTAGCATGATTGAATTTTATTTTTTTAATGCTATAAATGACTGCACCTAAAGTGTAGGCTACTCCACCGGCCGACAGCCAAAGAAGTCCCTCTGTAGATAAATTATTAATGAGTGGTTTAATAGCAAATACAATTATCCAACCCATGCCAACGTACATTATAGTCGATAGCGTTGAAAAACGACCCGTATAGAAAAGTTTTAAGATGATACCGGTTAAGGCTATTCCCCAAGAAATACCAAATATCGCCCAGCCGATCACTCCTTGCAGGGTAATTAGCACAAATGGGGTATAGGTTCCTGCTATAAGTACGTAAATAGCTGCATGATCAAATATTCTTAATCGATTTCGCAATTCGGGTGATTTTGCTCGATGGTAGAGTGTTGATGCAGCATACAAAACAATTAAGCTTAATCCAAAAATAATTGAGCTAACGATTATTAGAACGTTTTCGGTTTTTGATGATTTGATTATAAGTAATGCAAGCGCAATTATGCTAGAGATAAAACCAAATGCGTGAGATCCAATATTAACTTTTTCTTCTAAAGGAGAGTAGGCGATGGGTTCAGTTTTTTTTGTCATTGTTATATTATTTCAGTTGTTGAGCTAAGTATTATCTACCTAAATGAATCAAATGTATGGTTGTTGTTCGAAAGCCTTGACTTTGACGTTTTCTTATCAAAAACAGAAAAGGCGAGCGTTTTCTTGCCGACACTCGTCATTATAACAAAAAAAAGCCTCACAAAATGCGAGGCTTAAAAATTTAGATGTTTATGTTTTATAAACTATGCTAGTTTAACATTTACAGCATTTAAACCTTTTTTTCCTTCTTCTAAATCAAAAGTTACTTCATCATTCTCTCTAATGCTATCTTTCAAGCCATTTGAATGCACAAAATACTCTTTTGTTGAATTTGAATCTTTAATGAATCCATAACCTTTTGAGTCATTAAAAAATTTAACTGTTCCGTTGTTCATAATGTAATATTTAATAATTGCGTACAAGATATTACTATTTATCTTATAACTCAAGTAAATTTGTAATTAAATGTTTTTTTAATTTTTCAGTTTGTGGCTTTTAGGCGTTGAATTATCTCCATAAGTGATAAAAATTGATAACTATTATTTATTAGTGACTCATTTTCATAGTCGCTTTTTCATATCGTTTGGTAACTTCATCCCAATTAATAAGATTCCAAAAAGCATCAATGTATTCAGCTCGTTTGTTTTGATACTTTAAGTAATAAGCATGTTCCCAAACATCAAATGCTATTAGTGGAATGCCTCTTTCTTCAACCACATCCATTAACGGATTATCCTGATTAGCTGTTGAACTAATAAATAATTCATTTTTGTCATTTAGCGATAACCAAGCCCATCCACTACCAAAACGCGTTTTACTAGCATTTGTAAATAGCAATTTAAAATTGTCAACCGAATTAAATGCCTTATTAATAGCTAATAATAGTTTCCCTGAAGGTAATCCACCGCCATTGGGTTTCATGTTTTCCCAATACATGGTGTGGTTGTAATAGCCACCGCCATTGTTACGAATGGCAATAGGGTATTGACTAATATGGTTAAAAATGGTTACCATATCCATTTGTTCCATTTCGGTTCCTTTAACTGCTTTTATGAAATTATCAAAATAGGCACGGTGGTGTTTACTGTAATGAATCTCAACAGTTAGTTTATCGATGTATGGTTCTAATGCATCATAACTATAAGGTAATTCTGCAAACAAAAATGTTTTACCAGATTGCATCGCCTTAACTGCAGATGTTTGGGCGATCGTACTTATTGTTAATCCCCAAAAAACAATTGATATAAATACTGACATCGTTTTAACGTTTTTCATTGATAGGCCTCCTTTTTATTTTAAATTATTATAATCATATTTAGTGAATTTTACATGGTTGAGGTATAAAGTCAACGGGTTATCATTTATTTCTATCCCCAACTTCTTATAAACATGAATTAGTTGGTAATTGTTTAATGCTAAAATTATAAAAGCTTGTTGAATTGCTTGGTTGAAATTTTTTCTCACTCTTGACTTACCCTGTAAAAGGCAACTTTTCATAAAGTTGAACCTATCGGATATAAAAAAAGGTGCCCTTTTTTTGGACACTTTTTTTTCTCAAAGTATAAATCAATTAATTTTTTTGTTTCTTCTATAAGGGAACAATACCTGCCATTTCTCCAATAATGTTAATCAGATCGGTTCCTGTTGGAACAACATTTTTTGCATTTTTCTCCATCGAAACTTCAACCGCTTCGAGTTTACGCAACAGTTGTGCATTTCCTATAAAGTATTTGTCGGCAGCTTCATTAACCAGTTTTATTGCTTCAGCTTCACCTTCGGCATGCAATATTTTCGATTGCTTATAGCCCTCTGCTTCTTTAATTTTTGCACGTTTAACATCATCAGCAACGGTTTCTGCAGCAGTTGCCGAATCAATAGCCGCAATTTTCTTATTCTCAGCTTTTACCACTTTGTTCAATTAAACCTCTATTGGGTAGGTCGTACAATTCGAATACCTATTAAAAATAGGAAGATGATTGGGATAATTAAAAAAAGTAATTCATTTATTTTTAGTTTTTTGGGTTGTTTTTTTATATAGTTTGACACTACTGACCGACAAAGAATAAATAAATTTTAGGGACAAGACCGAAGCCTCATCCCAAGGTTGTAAATTTGTTTTGGAGAACAAAAAATCTCAACCATGAGCAAAGATACATCAAAGAATTTAGTCGGTCAGCCAGTTT
>JBBQUP010000132.1:0-6941 GCA_038212305.1 Bacteroidales bacterium | reverse complement strand
TGACGGTGTGTTGAAATCGGCTAATATAAATAGTGCTGAAATCGCATTGTCTTCGAACATGAAACTCAGCGTTTATCCTAATCCATTGGCTCAAAATGGTGAGTTAACCATTGACTTTGGTGCCAAATTGGAAAAGGCAACCGTTGAAATTTTCGACATCAACGGCAAATTGTTCTATAGCCGTTCAATCGAAAATGCATCGAAAATGAACTTAATTACTAATGGTGTTCTTAATAAAGGATTCTATATTGTTAAGGTTAGCGATGGTCAAAGCATAAATAATCAGAAGTTTACGGTTAAGTAAATCGTTTGATATTATAATAAAAGAGGCTGTCTAAAAAGGCAGTCTCTTTTTATACTTTCTCATAAAATCATCTAACAGTTCGTGTTTTATATTTGTAATAAACATTGTTTACTATCGAATAAAATAACACGTTATTTCCATTTTCATCTTCAACTAACATTTTAATAGTAAACTAATGAAAAGAAAAGATTTACTTAAAAAATTTGTTGTTGCTTTATTCCTATTCATAGGCATAATAGCAAGCACAAATGCTCAAGCACAAGTCGGATTGTGGTCGAAGTTCCAAACCGATATTCAGAATACCCGAACATACACCAATCCTTTTACACAAACTGTTTTACAGGTTGAATGTACCCGTCCAGATCAAACAAAACTTGTTGTTATAGGGTTTTACGATGGTGGTACTTCATGGAAAATTAGGGTTATGCCCGACAAGCTAGGTGCTTGGACTTACACTGCGTGGTTTACTGATGCAACACAAACACAATTTACAGGAACCTTCGAATGTATTCCATCAGATATTCCGGGTTTAATTTCAGCCGATGAGACCAATCCGGTTTGGTTTGGTTATAAAGGTGGTAATCATGAACTTATTCGCAGTTTTCACGTGGGCGATCGTTTTTTCGCTTCCAACTATGCTGATTCAGACCGGAATAAATTCTTAGATTCAATATTTGCAAATAAATACAACACATTATCTATTGCCAGTCATTTACTTAATCGTAATGAAGCCGGTCGAGGAGCAGGTTGGAATACTCCAAATTTATGGAATTCAACTACAAATAAACCCAATCCTGCCGAATATACCAAGATGGAACGCATTCTTGATATTCTTGCTGCACGTAAAATAATAGTTTTTCCATTTGCTTGATTCTTCGGTCAAGATGCCAATTATCCTAGGGATGCTGCCAATCAAACTACATATATTAATTATACTGTATCGCGACTGGGAGCCTATTGGAACGAATTATATAGTGTAGCTGGCCCAGAACCATTGTATATAAATGTTAATGAGTTTACAGCATCTGAAATCAATGGTTTAGGTACTAAAATATCCTTGCAGAATGCTCAAGGTCATTTACTATCCGTTCACAATGAAACGAATCAAAACCCTTTTGAGAATTCAGCCTGGGCTACTTATCAAGTTCTTCAAGGACCTAAAACAACAAACCTTAATACACTTTATAATGGTTTGATGGCAAGAAAGAATGTCAACCAACCTTTGTATGCTCAAGAAGTACTATGGTATGGAAACATATATCAGCTAAGCTATACCGATGTTCAATTGCGTAAAAATGCTTGGGTTATTATAATGGCAGCTGGTGCTCTTAATTTTGCTGATAATAGCGGCGACAGTTCATCGGGTTATTCAGGAACTCTTGATATTAACCAAAGGCATCAAACGCAACACAATATAATAAAAAGTGTGTGGGATTTTATGGAAACAATTCCATATTACCAACTTACACCAACACCAGGAATTACCAATAGCGGTTATTGTTTAGCTAAAACTGGCAAGATGTATTTGGTTTATATACCAACTGGTGGAACGGTATCGGTTAGTACACCCATGGGAACATCTTATTCTGGAACATGGATAAATGCATCAAATACAAGCGAAAAAGTTGATATTTTAGGATTAACTGATGGAAAAAACCTTTCTACCCCTAATGCGGGTGATTGGTTGTAATATTTAACAAATGTTTCTCCTACAGTTTATAACAACATGAATAATAAAATTAGAAATGCCATTTTATATCCAAATCCATTAAAGCAAAACACCCAATTAACAATAAAAACGAGAGAACTTATTAAAAATGGATTTATAGAAATTATAGATGTAAAAGGAGAAGTTGTTTTCAAAAAATCAATAACTAATCAGTCTGATATTTGTATTTCAAATACCAATAGTATTAAAAAAGGAATGCATATAGTTAAATTATACAATGGAAATATTACGAATAGGTTTAAACTTATTGTAGAATAGCATATGTTATTTCCATGACTGCAAATGGTTAATGCATAATTCAAATATCAGTTAGCGTTTTAATGGTTTGACCATATAATCATCAAACCCCGATTGCATTGCATTTTGACTTTTATCATTAACTGCAATAGCTTTTTGTGCTAGTATTTATATTTTAGTATTATGCTGTTTTAGGAGTCTTGTTACTTCATATCCTATCTCAGCAAATTTGACGATTTGGTTTTGAGCAAAGTGGCCGATAAGTTTATTAATTCGATATGCTAACGAAATTAGCACACAAATAATCTTGCAGACTAAATTTTGCAGCTAAATTCTATTAACCTGAAAATGTGATGCTAAGTTTTTCAGCAGACTTTAAGTATAACAATGCTAGTAAGTAAAAAAACAAAAGGAGATCTCTGTAATTACTGAGATCTCCTTTATTTATTCTTACTCTGTTACGATAACCTTTTGAATGTATGCTTTTCTTTGGTTAGTTACATTTACCGTATATATCCCTTTGTGAAGGTTATTTGTTGTTATAATAATAGTTTCATTGTCATTACATATTTGTAATACATTGCCAAAAACTGGTCTTCCTGATAAGTCTGAAATTGTTAGTTTCACAGATTCATTGCTAAATCCAGTTAAAGTAACTGAAAACGAATTTCCTTTTATTGGATTAGGAAATACTTTGATTTTTTGGTTCACATTGTTTTGTACTGAAAAATTAGTAGGTGCAGGTATCACGATATCAGTGGTATTGATTCTGACTTCAGTTATACTATTCCAATTACTGGCACTATTTCCTAAACCTACAATTTTCACATATCTTGCAACGGAATCAGTACAATTGAAATGCTCAAAATCTGTACTAGTGCCGCTAGACTCCCCCGAAAATATTTTGTTGAAATTAACACTATTTTTTGAGACATAAATTTCGAAAAACGTTTTACGCACATTTCCATTAAAAAATGCTATATCAACAGATGTAACGTTAGTCAATTCCGTCAGTGTAAATTGTATCCATTCACCAATTCCTTCTGCCGACCAGCGGGTGTTTGAATCGTTATCAATTACATTTTCCGGGTAATTAGTAGACGCTGGCTGATAACTACTTGCGATTACATTTACGATGTTGCTAAAACCGAAATAATCAAATACCAATAATACTGTTTGATTGTTACTCAAAGTAATCATGTTATTAACAGTCAGCAAATGTTTTCCACTTGATAGTGAACTGAGCGTTAGAGTTACACTTAGATTATCTGGTGAAAGGCTTGCATTTGTAATGTATGTGCTATTATCAACAACATAGTTAGAAATGGTTTCAGCACTACTTTTACTAATCGCTTCGTTAAAATCTACTTTTATTTCTGATTTGTTAAGTATGCTAATTGAAGTAATTTTAAGCGTTGAAGGTTGAGGCATAACGCCTGTTGCAAGCTTTACTATTTCACTTCCTGCAAGTAAGAACGCTCCTACACCAAAATCTGCGGTAGATTCATACGTTACAGGTTGTGAGGATGAAGGATTGCTTCCAACTCCTTGTATGTAACCTAATTTCCCGTCAGAATGCATTGCCATGGTTACAAGCCCATTCCATGATTTTATCACTATGGGTGTATATGTAGCACTATCTAAGAGCCCATTATTAATACCCCAAGCAATTCCATAGGTGAAAAATGAAGTCCCACTAGTTTCCGGACCCCCATAATCATTTGGATCAACCAAACTAGCATTCCAAAAACCATCTTGCCTCTGAATATTTTTTAATGCTGCTGCCATTGCCTGAAATGTCGTTACATAATCGTTTCTGTGAATATCAGTAACAGGCAATTGTTGTAGTACTCTAGTTAATGCTCCCAAAGCCCATCCATTACCTCTTGACCAATAACTATTTAAATTATTTGGTGTTTTGTAAGGTGGATCGAAACTCTCATCCCTAAACCACAAAGAAGTATTTGTATCAAACAAATGACGGGTATTTTTTGTGTTTGAAAATAAAGCATGCATTTTATCAAAATATGCTGTGTTATTATATATTACACCCAATTTTGTAAAAACTGGCATTGCCATATAAAGTGCGTCAACCCACCACCAATCATCCGCTTTGGTATTAAAAACCATACTATTTATACTTGTGGTGATGTCTTTAATTTTATATGCCTGTGGAGTGGCGTCCATAAGATATAGGTCAATGTAAGTCTGACCAATGCATTGATTGTCTGCGTGTCGCGTTGTCACTCCAGTGTATAGTCCCCATGCATTATTCTCAGCCCACAAATTGGCATAATTAAGATAGTTTTGTTGAGGATACACTTTATAAAAAGCTATATTGCCAGTGAAATATGCTGCCCTTGCCCATTTGTTATCTCCCGGATTAGCATGTGTCGATATCCAATAATCATTTACTTTTTGCATGGAAACCAATACTTCCGATTTTGTTTGTAACGTTTGCGATTTCCCTGCCACAATTATGAAAATCACCTCTAAAAATGTTAAAAAATATTTTCTCATCTATATGCTTGTTTTATTAATATTTCAACATTACTATCCGAAACTTGTAAAAATGAAAGTGCTTTGAATCTCATGTTTTTTATGTAGTAGACAAAAACAGGAAACAGAAATAATTAAACTACACGAGCATAACAAAATTAGCAAAAAAGTCCATTCCCTGACAGGTCTAAAATTTTAATCTCAGCGTTATTGTTGCGTAATTCAGCAAAAAACTGTTGACAGACAAATATTGCCATAAATACAAAACGGATGATCAGCTGGTAGCCTTAAGTTTCGGATAGCTAGTAAAATTCTACTCCCTTTCGTTATAAGTTGTGTATTATCAATTGTTAGCATGTTTTTGGTCGATTTAGGCTTGACGCAAAACCGACAATAATATAGTTATACGAGTAATTATTAATTAGTTAGATTGGTAGGCCAGAGCAGTGTCCAGCCACTACAAATAACGCTCCTTCATAAAGATATATTTCATATTTAGACAATTACATTTGCGTAGATAGTTGATGTTCGGTGTTATTATGATTTTGAAAGTTGATTTTTTGAAAAACTTGAATGGCAGTGAATGTGGCGATAGTTTAAAATGTTTTTGCTTTAAAAGTTGGAGTAAAAATTAATTTGTGTTACTTTTGAATAAAGATGTTTATTTAATGTGAGAGAATACTTAAAAAATAATTTATTAATTTAAAGATAATAACATGAAAAAGTTTTTACTAATTATTTCGTTTGCCTCTTTGTTTATAATTGGCTCTGCTCAAGTAACTATTACTGAGCTTCAATTATGGAATTCAAGAACAGATGCATTGGAAATTGCGAATTTGCAGAACCAATCGTATCCATTAGCTTTGGTTACAGGTACATTTGATGAATTTACTGTAAGAGCAATTACTACACCTGAAATTATTCGATCCGTTAATGATAATTACAGGATTCAGTTTCTTTTGAATGGTTCACAAACTGGCATTGATGCAAATCCGCCCTATGTTATGTGGGGAAATTCATCAACAGATTACAATCCGGGGCAAATTTCAACATTTGGAACTTACGTGCTGAAAGCAGTTTTATATGATAATTCTGCTGGTGTTGCTGTTTCGCCTGAAGTTTCAAAAACTGTTACCATTACCATTACAAACCCAGCAACAGCTATATCATCGATAACTAATTCTGATTTTAGTGTTTATCTAAGTCCTGTTACTAATACTTTGTATATCAACACCGTTGGTAAGTCCGAAAATATAGAAATTATTAATATTGTTGGCAAAACAGTTATTTCCACCAACGATTATTCAAATGGTATTAACGTTTCTAATTTGAAATCGGGTGTGTATTTTGTTAAAATAAACAATACTGTTACAAAATTTATAGTTCAAAAATAATTGTTGAACTATTCAATATTTAAAATTTCCGGAGGATTTTTCTTTCGGATTTTTTTTTCATCTTTAATCTGAAGTCAGTCGTCATTGCGTCAGTTTGGTGAGCGTTATCGAAATATCGATGCGCATGCGCCCTGCACAACAGATGAATGAAAAACAAAAAAGAGGACGGGTAATCAAAAACAATGTACCGTAATGGTTGTGGCAATTTTAGTATACAGATTCTAAACGACTACGAAATTTAATAACCTACTGAAATTGTGTGTATTCACATGATACTATTAAACGAATTGAAAATCTAAACAATTTAGCAGAAAGTATGTCCGAATATAGCCTATGGCTCCTTAGTAAAAAACGGATAATTTGAGTAGTTATAACAAGATTAAAAACTTTGTATGGTCACATTCATCTCAAAATATAACGCGGAATAGTATTGATGAAATATTGCTTTGGGGTCATACAATGATACAAAACCATAACGATAAACGCTCACTACTAGGAGTACACTCCCTCTAATTTCGAAAAAATACTTGTAAAATTACGTCAATGAATTCTGCTATATAGTGAAAAGAAGATGATATGAAGAATATCTATTCGGACTGCTTCTTGTAGTCTGTTTTTCATGTAGTTACAAATACTGTGTTGTACTAAACCCTCCTTCGTCGGGTAACTTCAGGTACATTATCCAAAAGTAATAAAATACCGATATTAAGCTCATTTTATTCACCTTAAAAGTTTTATAAAATGAGCAGAAAATCTTATTTGGAGCAGGCTTGTCATG
>JBBQUP010000131.1:0-7118 GCA_038212305.1 Bacteroidales bacterium | reverse complement strand
GTAAATCGCCAATTGTTTCCACCCGAATTATCGATGCCTCCAAATCCGTTACCAAACCCATTCTCTAAGGCATTGGCATCAATGGTTATATAGTATTGAGTGTTGTATTCAAAATTTGTATGCGCAATGGTAAGCTGATTGGTTGATATGGATAGGTTGGCATCGGTACTACCTCCATTTATTGGATAGGTTTGAAATTGTGAATCATCCGAAACCCTTCGAATTGTTAATGCAAATGCACCTGTTGCGAAAGCAATGTTTTGATTAAAAGTCAGTGCCATGCTTGCATTGGTGACAACACCTGTTGCATTTTGAGTGGGATTGTATGTAACAATTAAAGGCTGAGGTACTGTGGTGAAATTCCACGTTGCCTTGTCCGAAATGCCTCCAAATACGCCTCCGTCGGTTGATCCTATTGCACCGTCATCGATTGTTACGTAGTATTGTGTGTTGTATGCTAATGCACTGTGTGTTATGGTTAATGTTGATCCTGTAATATTGAGGTTGGCATTAACTCCAGCAACTAACGTGTAGGATTCAAATACCGAATCATCGCTATAACGCTTTACTGATACGGTTTGGTTGGTTCCAAAGTTAATATTCTTATTGAAGGTTAAGCTTGTGGTTGCTGTTGTGCTAATGTTGGTTGCACCAACGGTTGGGTTGTAGGTTGAAATGGTTGGGGGAGCAACAACGCATGTGAAACGCCAGTTGTTCCCTACGCTGTTATCAATACCTTCAAATGGCTCCAGTGCTGCGTTGGTTAATGCTCCAGATTGTATGCGAATATAATAGCTTGTGCCATTTACGAAGTTTGCGTGGGCAATTGATAAAACATTGTTGGTAATAGTCAAATCAGTATCAGTATCCACTCCATCTATGGTATATGTTTTATTATTGAAGATGGTGTTATCGCTAACCAATCGAATTCTAATGGTGTATGTTGGTCCATTGTCAGCAAACAATATGTTTTGATCAAAAGTTAAATTTAAGGTGTGATTAACAACTACTCCAGTAGCATCCTTTATTGGATCATAATTTGTAATAATCGGCGCAGTAGCCAATGAAGATTGGAAAGATAATACAAATAGTAAGGTAAGTATTGCGGAGAATTGATAAAACTTAATCATATATTGAGATTTTTGACATCAGTATTTATACGTTATTTTTTTGCTAAAGTTATTACAAAAATAGCTGTTTTTTTTGTGTAAATAGCTGATATCATTAATAAATCGATCATCTATTTAATGTAATTAATTAATTTTAAAATATAATTCTTGCCAAGTATTCATGGTGCTTACCTTTTGCCAGTAGTTCAAATTTACCTCCGTTAGCTTCAGTAATGGTTTTTGCCATTTCCCCATCAATAAAGAGCCAGTTGAATTTTTCTCCAATAACATTTTTGTATTTTAATTGATACGATATTTCGCCAAAGTAATCTGTTTGTATATCATTCTCATCATCAAACAAATAGGATATGTCCGAACTATCAAAAATTAATTGGCCGCTAGGCGATAATAAGTTTCGAATGTGTTTGAAAAAATTAGTTGCATTGCTGATTGTACCCATGATGCCAATTCCATTCATCATCATTAAAATGGTATCGAATTTTTGGGTTGAAATAAAGGCATAAAAGTCCGATTCAATAACCTGTTCAATTCCACGTTTTTTCATCACTTTACATGCTTTCATGCTTTGCTCTAAGGCTGTTATGTTCATGCCTTTTTCTTGCAAATAAAGTGAGTGTGAGCCAACACCCGCACCAATGTCTAAAATATTGCCATTTGCTATTAAAAGTGCCTTTTGCTCCACATCGGGCATCTCGTGGAACTTACGAAATAGGTACGAAACAGGAATGGAATCATCTTCGGCGATATTCGATTCGACTGTTATTTTTGCCTTTTTATTGCCAAGTAAATAGTCGTTTATCGCTGCGCCCCAAGGGTCGCCATTTTGTGTTTGAGACATTAAGTAGTTGTATTTGCTTTGTTTCTTGTCGATTGCGAATTGTTTTATTGAATGTAAAAATAGTCTATTTTTGAGTTTTCGTAATATTCAGTTGCGATTTCTCACTACTTGAAAATAATTCAAGTGAAAAATTAGTTCGTTCAAATATGCTAAAATCACTCTATTTCGCTCCATTACAAAGTTACACCACTGTGTTTTATCGCATGGCTTTTTCCTCTCAAATTGGTGGAGTTGATAAATATTTCACGCCGTTTTTCGAAAAAGGTCATAAACGAGTTTACCAGACAATGCTCGAACCAGAATTGAATGCTGCGTATAATTCATCAATGCAAGTAATACCGCAGGTTCTCACCGATTCGAGTGAGTTTTTAATTGATTTTTCGAGCGATGTAAAAAAACTTGGTTACAATGAGATAAACTTGAACATGGGTTGTCCCTACTCGCCTGTGGTAAAAAAGGGGTTGGGAGGTGGATTGTTGAGTAAACCAGAAAAAGTTGATGAACTTTTGGATGCCTTTTTTTCATCGAGGGAGCATGGAAAACTCTCCGTGAAAATGCGTTTAGGAATCAGTGATTCTGATGAATGGGAGCCTATTATTAATGTCTTAAACAAGTATCCCCTTGAGGAAATAATTGTTCATCCACGAACTGTGAAGCAGCAATACAAAGGAACACCCGATTGGGAAATGTTTGGTCATTTTGTTGAGCAGTCTAAAATTCCATTGGTTGGTAATGGCGATCTGTTGAATGTCGAGGTCTTTAACGGTTTGCAGGCTCAATTTCCAAGTATCAATTCATGGATGATAGGTCGTGGGATTTTAACCAATCCTTTATTACCATTGCTTATTAGAGGCGAGAAGTTCACGTCCATCGAATTTAAAAATAGATGCAAATTATTTTATAATCAATTCCGCTCAGTGGTTGAGCTTGAGGTGCATGATGTAAATGTAAAACGTAATCTATATAACAGTTTTTTCTTTTATTTGTCCGATGCATTTGAAAATGGAGCGCGGATTGAACGGAAATTGTCAAAAGCCGTATTAACCGATAAATATGCACTATTGGTTTATGAGTTTTTTAACTTGTCTGTTAATAGGCATGTTGTTATTGATTTATGCGACTGATTGTTCTGTGAATTTGTTTGAATTTATTTTTTGACCAATAGATTCGATGTGCCACTTTAAATCGTTAAGAAAAATAACAGTTTTTTATTTTTAGATAGTGTTTTGATAGATATTAAGCATGGGATGATTTAACTTTGCGAAAAATAAATATTCTATGATTAATCAAATTCACGAAATAATTAGGCATGAGGCCGATGCGCTTTTAAATATTCCTATTGGACCTAATTTTGAGGCGGCAATTGAGCTCATTTACAGTCGTGTTCATGAACAAAACGGGAAGCTTGTTACCAGTGGAATGGGCAAAGCAGGTCAAATTGCTCTAAACATGGCTACCACATTTTCGTCAACAGGAACACCAGCTGTTTACTTACATCCAAGTGAGGCACAACACGGCGATTTGGGTGTGGTGCAGAAAAACGATGTTCTTTTATTTATTTCCAATTCGGGTAAAACACGTGAAATTGTTGAGCTGATTGAACTTAGCAAGCGGCTGTACGATAATTTGCCAATAATTGTGATTACGAGCAATCAAGAATCCACATTGGCTCAACAGGCTCAAGTGGTTTTATACACCGGTAACCCTAAAGAGGTGTGCGCGTTGGGGTTAACGCCAACCACCTCAACAACTGTTATGACTGTCATTGGAGATGTTTTGGTTGTGTTGTTGATGAAAAAAATTAAATTCGATAATGCCGAGTATGTTAAACGTCATCATGGAGGATATTTGGGCGATAAATCAAGAGACGCGGCGAACAAAAAATAAATTAGACAGATGTAACGTGCAGAATTGATTTCTATTCCGCTTTAAATCATATAAGATATGAGATTGTTAAAAGAAAATTGTATTTGCTTAATTGTTGATGTCCAGGAACGGTTGGTACCGGTTATGTATCAGTCAGATAATTTGGTGGCAACCATTGATAAATTGCTAAACGGATTATTGGCACTTGAAGTCCCATTTTTGTTGAGTGAGCAATATAAAAAAGGACTAGGAACTACTATTGATTCTATTGAACAACAAGTTGAAAATTGTCCCAGAGCCGAGAAAATCGCCTTTAGTTGTTGCGACGAGCCTCGATTGATGGAAACTTTAGAATTGTCGAAAAAACGAGTGGTATTAATATGTGGTATCGAAACTCATGTTTGTGTTCTGCAAACAGCTATTGACTTGAAAGAGATGGGTTTTATTCCTGTGGTGATAGAGGATTGTGTATCGTCGCGAACAATAGAAAATAAAAGTATTGCTATTCAACGAATGCGTCAAGAAGGCGTAATTATTACCAGCTACGAATCTCTTTTATTTGAATTGTGCAGGGATGCTGGAACAGAAGTCTTTAAGACAATATCGAAGATAGTGAAGTGATTATAAGTAACTGTTTAAATTTAATATAAATGAATACAGAGATAGGAAGAATAATAGATATTAGACAGATAGAAGATATTATAGATAATTCCGGATATGAACATTCTATTCTCATCTTCTAGTCTTCTTATCTTACCTATCTATAATCTAGATATCTATAAAATTTAAACAACTTAGGTATTAGAATTTTTTACTTCTCAACTACTGATTTTTTATAAGGATAATGATAACAAAAAAGGCTGTACGTAATTATGAAAATTCGTACAGGCTTTTATTTATTTAAGTCTTGGCTTAATTGTACTCAGCCAAAATGCTTTTCACATCATCAGTTGAAATACGTCCGTAAACTTTATCGCCTACAGTAACTACAGGAGCTAATCCACAAGCACCTACACAACGTAAGCAACTCAGTGAAAATTTACCATCTTTTGATGTTTCTCCTACTTTTAAGTCAAGCAGACGTTTGAATTCATCCAATACTTTTTCTGCTCCACGAACATAACAAGCTGTTCCCATGCAAATGCTAATGGGATGCCGTCCTTTGGGAGTCATGGTAAAGAATGAGTAAAACGTTACTACGCCATAAACATGGGCTACAGATAGGTTAAGCTCGTTGGCAATTAATTCTTGAACTTCGGCTGGAAGGTATCCTACTATTCCTTGTGCTGCATGCAGTACATTGATGAGTTCACCGCCATCGTTGTCGAATTTTTTGCAAACATCTTTAAGCTCTTGTATCTTATTTTCGGGTATTTTAATATGTGCCATTTTAAGAACTTTTAATTGTCGATTAAATTTCAATTTTCTTCTTTTTGTCGAAATAGTGGGTGTGAAGCAGTTTGTGCGATAAGGGACCACAAGGTTCACCCAAAAACTCTTCGTACAACTTCACTATAAATGGGTTCTCGTGCGATTTACGAATAGCTTTATCAGCATCTTCACGGTAAATTGCAGCAGCACGTTTTTTCAAAATGCTAACATCACCATGATGATAAGGCTGGCCACCGCCACCAATACATCCACCCGGACACGCCATAATTTCGATGGCATGGAATTTCGACGTTCCTTTGCGAACATCTTCCAATAATTTACGAGCATTTCCTAAGCCATGCGCAATACCAATGCGAATAGGTAGTCCGTCGAAATCAATGGTTGCTTCACGAATGCCTTCTAAACCACGTAGTTCATGAAAATCGACTTTCTCAAGCGTTTTCTTGGTTTGGATTTCGTAAGCGGTGCGCACAGCAGCTTCGATAACACCGCCTGTTGTTCCGAAAATTACACCAGCACCTGTTGAATCACCCAATGGACGATCGAAATCTTCATCGGCAAGAGATGCAAAATCGATGTTGGCATTGCGAATCATCTGAGCCAACTCGCGAGTTGAGATGGATATGTTCACATCTGGATCGCCATTAACGGCAAATTCGGGACGGCTAGCCTCGTATTTCTTAGCTAAACAGGGCATTACCGAAACGACTACCATCTCCTCGCGATTGATACCGAGTTGTTTGGTAAAGTAGTTTTTAGCAATGGCACCAAACATTTGCTGTGGTGATTTAGCGGTTGAAGGAATCTCCTTCATATCGGGGAAGTGATGTTCGAAAAAGTTAACCCATCCAGGGCAACATGATGTTAGGATTGGAAGTTTAACATTTTTATCGCCAGCTAAGTGTTTATTTAAGCGGCCAAGTAATTCGGTGCCCTCTTCCATAATGGTTAAGTCAGCCGCAAAATCGGTATCAAACACAAAGTCGAAACCTAATTTGCGCAAAGCAGCGGCCATTTTACCCGTTACTAAAGTTCCAGGTTCCATGCCAAACTCCTCACCCAAAGCAGCACGCACAGCAGGTGCTGTTTGAACCACAACGGTTTTCTTAGGGTTTACAATGGCATCAACCACTTTCCATGTATTGTCTTGCTCGGTTAACGCAGCGGTTGGACAAACAGCCACACACTGTCCGCAATAAGTACAAGTTGAATGGTCTAAGTCCATTTCAAAAGCTGGTGCAACAACCGAGTTAAATCCGCGGTTAATGGCCGAAAGAACGCCCACTGTTTGCACTTCGTTACAAGCAGTTTCGCAACGACGGCACATGATACACTTATCCATATCGCGGATAATGGCTGGTGAATTATCGCTCTTGTAGTGCGATTGTTCGCCTTGGTATGGTATTGAACGAATTCCAAGGTTTTGAGCCATCGATTGCAAATCACATTTACCCGATTTAGCGCAGGTTAAGCACTCAGCAGGGTGATCGCTCAAAATAAGCTCCATGACGGTTCTGCGAGCATTGATAACGCGCATTGAGTGCGTGTTCACAACCATTCCTTCGCCACACTCGGTCTTACACGCAGGCGCAAGATTACGTCGGCCTTCCACTTCCACCACACAAATACGGCAACCACCGGGTTTGTTCTCGAAGTTCATGTCTTCGAGTTTCATGTAGCAAAGTGATGGGACATTAACCCCAATTGATTTGGCGGCTTCTAACAAAGTAGTGCCTTTATTGACAACTACCGGTTTACTATCTATGGTTAACTTTACGATTTCCATTTTTTAAAATTTGATTTTCAATTATTCAACCCCAGTGAATTACTGCACACTAATGGCACCAAACTTACATTTCTCCATACAAGCACCACATTTGATACATGTTGCA
>JBBQUP010000130.1:0-7140 GCA_038212305.1 Bacteroidales bacterium | reverse complement strand
CTTAAAATGAAATAATCCTTATTTTTGCATCGCTTTTAAAGAAAGGCAAATAGGATTGTCCCGTTGTGTAATGGTAGCACAGAAGATTTTGGTTCTTTAAGTCAGGGTTCGAATCCTTGCGGGACAACTAACCCTCCAATTTTTGGAGGGTTTTTTTTTGTGTTGATTTCAATTGGCTTCCAAAATAAAAAATCAATTTTTGCGTTCAGTCACATAAATTATTAATTATATACCTATGAGGAAATTTTTTGTTTGTTTAGGACTGTTACTGTTTTTTGCAAATACATCAAATGCTCAATATTTGGAAAAAAGTTTGGGTCTTCGTTTTGGTGGAGGAATAGGCTATGGCGCAGCTATTTCATATCAAACACCACTAGCCGAAAATCGATTGGAGTTTGATTTGGGATGGGGTGGAAATTCGAATTGGAATCATTGGGGATTGACTGGTGTGTACCAGTGGTTATTTCCCATCGAGAGTGGTTTTCAGTGGTATGTAGGAGCTGGTGCTATTGTAGGTGGTTGGAACGAAAAGGTGAAATACTTAGACCATTCCGATGGTGGAATGTATTTAGGAGCTGCATTAAATGGTGGTATCGAATACTTTTTTTCTGAAATCCCCATTCAATTGGCACTTGATTTAAGGCCTGAACTTGGGTTGATTAACAACTATAGCAATGGAGGTTTAAATATTGGATTGGCTGTTAGATATCGATTTGGAAAATAATTTCAACAGCATAAAATAGTTAAAGGCTGCTATCATTAATTTGAATGCAGCCTTTTTTACAGGGATCGGTTATTTCTCGATTTTATTGTTGATATGAAACTCATCGGTAAACACCAAGCGGGTATTGCCTTTTACATCATTATTCTCATACGCAAGAACAACCACATCGAACAGATTTTTTTGAGTTCGGGCGTCAATTCGAAATAGCCAGTATCCACAAAATTTATCTCATCAAAGAACCGTATTTCACGAATGGCAGACTCTGCACTTCGTTTGTTTCTTGAGGGTACCGCATTGGTAATAACATCTAAAAGTGGTTGAGGTAAATCCTCGCTTTCTGCAATGTAAAAACGATTCACGTTTTAAAATCCAAATTTCTACTAATTCATTCACTATTTTTACAATAAAAAAGGTGAAACTGCTAATAATCGAAGATGAAATAGGGTTGCGCGAAGCGATGATCGACTACTTAAAAGATGAAGGTTATGGATGCGAGTTAGCTCAATCGTTATCGGAAGCATCGGAAAAAATCGAACTATACGAATATGATTGTCTGCTTTTAGATATTGGATTGCCCGGTGGATCTGGACTTTCGCTTATTGATTCGCTGAAAAAACGTCATCCCAAAACAGGACTAATCATTGTTTCTGCTCGCAACTCCTTAGATGACAAAATCGAAGGTCTCGATTTGGGTGCCGATGATTACCTAGCTAAACCCTTTTATTTATCGGAATTAAGCTCGCGCATTAAATCAGTTTTACGCCGAGTGAAATTTAACGGACAAAAGGTTATGGAAGTTGGATTACTGCAAATTACACCCGAATCGCGACAAGTGATGGTGAACCATCAACCAATTGTTTTAACTAAAAAAGAGTTCGATTTACTGATATTTTTTGTTTCTAACCCCAAGCGTATTCTCACTAAGGAGGCTATTGCCGAGCATTTATGGGGCGATTTTGCCGACTCGATGGACTCGTTCGATTTTGTCTACTCTCAAATTAAAAACCTTCGTCGGAAGCTGTTGGAAAAAACTGGGGTCGACTATTTTCAGAACGTATATGGGACTGGATACAGTTTTAATACTAATGAATAAAGGATGAAGCTACAAACCAAAATTAATTACCGATTCTTAACCCTTCTGCTCTTGGTTTTTTTAGTCGCAGGTGGAATCCTTTATGTAGCATTAGGCTTAGTGGTTTCAGAAAATTTGGATGAAATTTTAGCTCGAAAAAGTGAGAAAATACTACAAGATATTGACGATAAGCTATTTGACATAAACCGTTTACCAAACGAAGGTGCTTCGATACTTATTAAACCAGTTCAAATTTACAACAAACACGTTGAATTTTCCGATACGGTGATTCAATACCGTCCTCGTCACGAAGGTTTGGGCTATCGCCAAATGAAATTTATCACAGCAATTAATCAGCAATTTTACGAAATAACTCTACTAACCTCACGCCTAGAGACGGATGATTTAATGGAGCTTGTATTTTATTTCATGCTCTGTTTGTTTGTATTCATTGTCTTGATTTTATTCTTGTTAAATCGGTGGCTTCTCGCATCAATATGGCAACCATTTTATAAAACCATCAATCGATTAAAGCATTTTAAAATTGGCAGCTTAAAACCTGTAATGTTTGATTATAGCAATGTTCATGAGTTCTCGGTACTAAATAACTCGTTAATAAACATGATACAAAAAGCACAAGCCGATTTTAACAACTTAAAAGAATTCACGGCAAATGCCTCCCACGAAATTCAAACTCCCTTGGCCGTTATTAAATCGAATTTAGAAATAGTGTTGCAAGATCAATCCCTCATCCCTAAGAAGCATCAACAACTTTCAACGGCCTACACATCTGCTATCAAACTGTCGAAATTAACAGATACCTTGCTGCTGTTATCCAAAATTGAAAACCAACAGTTTTTAGGTGAGTCGATGGTTGATTTAAGCCAACTTATCCGCAATCGCTTGAGTTTTTTAGATGAGCTCATTGAATTTAAAAAGATTACGATTCAAGAAAATACGAGTCAGCCCTTTCGTGTGAAAATTAACTCTCCGTTAGCTGAAATACTCATTAACAATCTCATTGGTAATGCGATTAAACACAACATCGAAAATGGTTTTGTGCGAATAGAAAGCACTGCCGAAGTACTTACTATCTCAAATTCGGGTCATGAACTGGAGTTTCCTTTAGAAAAGCTCTTTCAGCGATTTTCGAAACAAAATAGTACCTCCGATTCATCGGGACTGGGATTAGCCATTGCTTATAAGATTTGTGATAATGCAAGTTTAGATATTAAATATTTGTGCATTAGCAAAATACATTCATTGATGATCGCACCAAAATAATAATTGCCAAATTCGTGCTTATTCCCAATTCTCTACCAAATCGTTGATTTATTTTACACACGTTTTAATCGAAAATTATATGCAATATGAAAATAAGTTTTTTAGTTGCTTTTTTAGCAATTCTTCAAACATTAACACTTGTCGCTCAACAAAATTTTGGAGTCGTTTCGGGAATTATTATCGACCTAGGAACATCACAACCTTTAGAGTTTGCAACCATTGTTATTACCGATAAAACCAACCCATCGAAAACGTTGGGAACCATGACAAACAGTAAGGGCGAATTCGAATTTACCAACCTGCCAATTGGACGCTATGTTCTAACTTATAGTTTCTTAGGATTCAAAAAAAATGACACTTCTCCTTTCGAGATCTCATCAACGCACCCAAAAACCAATTTAGGACAATTAATTATCTCCGAATCCAATCAAAATATTAATGAAGTAGAAGTGTCAGCTAAAAAATCAACGTTTGTTAACTCCATCGACCGAAAAACTTTTAATGTAGGTGAGGACTTAATGAGTAAAGCTGGATCGGTAAGCGATTTGCTCCAAAATGTGCCTTCAATTCAGGTGGATATTGATGGGAACATAAATTTGCGAGGATCCGATAACGTAATCGTACTCATTAATGGAAAACCATCTGCCATGATGGGTGCCAACCGTGCTGCGGTGTTACAGCAAATGCCTGCTGCATCAATCGATAAAATCGAAGTCATCACCAATCCATCAGCTAAATACAAACCCGACGGCACTTCGGGAATCATCAATATAGTACTCAATAAGAACAGTACGCTTGGATTAAATGGTATAGTAACTGCCAATGCAGGAAGCAATAATCGTTACAATGGCAGCACGCTAATCAACTATAATCCTGGAAAATTGAATGTTTTTGGAGGCATTAGCATTAGGTTGGACGATAGGTCGAGATACGCTTCGTTGCATCGAATTAAATACTTTGAATCAGTAGTTGATTCGTTTACCATAACCGATCAAAAATCTTATGATAGTTCACGTCCCTTATCGAAAATTGTTAATGCCGGATGGGACTATAAGCTCAATGATAATAATAAAATTGGCCTAGCAGGAAGGTGTAATTATCGAAGCTTTACTCGAAACGAAATCTATGAAAACAACGAAACAGATAATTTATTAACCCCCATTATAAATTACAATCGAATTCGCACCGATTTTGAATACGAAAAGGATTTAGAGTTCACATCCTACTTCCATCACGCGTTTAAAAAAGAAGGACATGAATTGAATGCCGATTTTAGCACCTCCAAAACCAATGAACAAGAAGACAATCATTATGTGAATACAATTCTTTATCCCAACGAACCAAATTCTCTTGATAATACATTAATTCGCCAAGGAGATAGCCAAACTCAGGCATCGTTAGAATATTCGAATCCTATTTCAGAAGATCAATCCTTTGAAGCTGGATATGATTTTGAAAATCAAATGAATGACATGGATTTTTTTGGAGAAGGTTTTAATCCTTCTAACAGTCAATGGGAAAAGGATATAGAAAAAACCAATCGGTTTGTTGCAACTCAAAATATTCATGTTTTATATACAACTTACGAACAAAAACTAGGCGATTTTGGATTTTTAGCTGGGTTACGTGCCGAAGAAACAGATATAAATATGAATCAAAAAACCATTCAAAAAACAATGAACACAAGCTATTTCAGGTTTTACCCATCGTTGCATTTATCGTACGACTTTAATGACAATCTTGAAATGCAACTGAACTACAGTCACCGCATTCGCCGACCTGAAGGTGATGACCTCAACCCGTTTGCTGAGTATCAAGATCCTTATAACATCAGAGTTGGAAATCCGAATCTCAAACCCACAGACATTCATTCGTTAGAAACTGGATTTCAGGTTAAGAAGAACAAAACAATTTTTATTTCAACCCTTTACTATCGCTATTCCTACAACGAGTTCACCGAAATAAAACGCTTTTTAAATGATTCTGTAGTCGTTCGCACAAAAGAGAATCTGGATAAAAGCAATTCTGCTGGTTTGGAACTTATCCTTTCAACTAGTTTTGGTAAAATAGCAACATTTAATATGGGTACAAATACATATTATCAAACCATCGATGCCTCAAATCTAGGATATAGTCAAAATAAATCAACCATTTCGTGGAGTGCCAACCTTAGTGCTGGTTTCAATATAGCCAAACACAGTGTTTTGCAAATCACTTCGGTTTATAAATCGGTTAATCTCACACCTCAAGGTGAACAATCGCCATCGTTTGTTATGAATTGTGGCTTTAAACAAGAGGTTTTAAAGAAAAAAGGAGCTTTTATTTTTACCGTTTCCGATTTGTTTAATACGATGCGTCAAAACTCGATAATTGACACACCGCTCTTGTATGAAAAGTCGGAGCGAAAACGCAGTGCACGAATCATTTACGCTGGATTTACCTATGCTTTTGGAAACTCAAAGTCGAAAAACAAAGAGATTGTTATTAAATACGATAATCAATTGTAAATCCCAATTTCCTCCAAAGTTATACCATAACTTTAATCATAATTAAAATTTATCAACATGAAAAAAGCACTATTTTTTGCAGCACTAATTTTGGCCGTATCTGGCTGTTTTACTCAATACAAAAAAGACTCTGAAAAATCAGAAAAACAAGTGGTTGCACCCGATGCAGTAAAAAAGGCATTTGCGACTAAATTTCCAACTGCCACCAAAGCCGACTGGAGCATTGAAAAACCTGGTGAATTTGAAGTGGAATTTAAACTAGGCAAATCGGACAAGGCAGCGCTTTATAAAGAAGATGGCACTTTGATTGAGATTGAATCTGACATGAAAGAAGCGGATTTGCCACAATCAATTAAAACCGTTTTAACCACTGATTTTAGTGGTTATAAAACCGACGACATTGAAATGACCGAAGGCAATGGAACGGTTACTTATGAACTAAACGCCGAAAAAGGCGACGAAGAATTATCCTTGGTTTTTGATGCCAATGGCAAATTACTGAAAAAAGAGAAAGCCAAAGAGGAGTAAAATCAAACAAGAATCGCAAATAGAGTTACCATTTTGCGATTCTTTTTAAAAATCACTCATTCAACAATCGCTCTTTGGCTTCGGCCAATGCGTCTAATTGAGTTTTCGAAAGCGATGGTATTTTCAGTTTCAAGGCTTCAATTCGAGTCGTAATAATATCGGCCACAACCGAGCGCGCAAACCATTTTTTGTCGGCCGGAATAACATACCACGGCGCACTTACGGTGCTAGTTGCCGATAGCATTTGGGCATAAGCTTTCTGATAATCGTCCCAATAAACACGCTCCTCCACATCGGCTGCCGAAAACTTGAAATTCTTCTCGGGTTTATTCAGTCGATCTAAGAATCGCTCTTTCTGCTCTTTTTTAGATACATTCAAAAAGAATTTTATGACTGTAATTCCATGATCGGCAATCGATTGCTCCCAGTTATTAATTTCTTTGTACCGATGCTTCCAAAAATCGTCTAAATGTTTCTCTGAGAAATCGGCAGGCAGCCATTGACCATTTAAAAACTTAGGATGAACCTTCACCACTAAAACCTCTTCGTAATACGATCGGTTAAAAATCGCTATGTGTCCTTTGCCAGGCAAAAATCGCGCTGGGCGCCAAAGGAAATGATGCTGTTTCTCTTCTTCCGAGGGGGCTTTAAAGCTAGTGACTGAACAACCTTGCGGATTAACGCCCGATATAACATGTTTAATAGTGCTATCCTTACCCGCAGCATCCATAGCCTGAAAAATAATTAGTACCCCTTTTTGAGCTGAAGCCCAAAGCAATTCCTGAGCCAATGAAAGTGATTCGATATCGCTTTGTAATGCCTCCTGGGCAGCGTCTTTATTTTTGATTCCATTGGTGTCCGCAGTATCAAAATCGCTTAAATCGACTTTTTTATTCGGTTTTACCATGAAATGATCGTGATTAAAACGATGGGAGGGTTTCATATTTTATTTGTTTTATGTTTACAAAACACATTCTCTTTGTGCTTAATATTCAGAGAACCTACAATCAAATTTAGTAATTTTT